>SCTA01000006.1 GCA_004322275.1 bacterium | reverse complement strand
TACGGCCCAGCCGGAACGAAGTGGTCGCGCTTTTTAAAGCGCGAGCGACGGGTCCGGGCCGATTTCTTGGTCACTTCTTTCTAAAAGAAGTGACAAGGAGCGCGAGGCAGAGCCTCGCAACTGTAAACGTGCGAAGCACACAAGTCACTGGTTTCCCGCTTTCGCGGGAATGACGCCGAGAAATGGTGCGTTACGCCGCTTCGCGGCTAACACACCATACACAACTATTGAATTACATTGATGTTTTGCCTGATTTTCGTGCCTCAATCCGACCTACACAACTACATGACTAGGGTTTTCTATCCGGGATGTAGTAGCTGAAGGTGAGGTCTCCGCCTGTGGTTTCTTCCTCTTTCTCGACGCGGAAGAAGCCGCTGTGGAGTTTTATGACCCCGCGTATGCGCAGGATGTCGAGGTCTATCTCTTCGGGGGTTTTGTGGGAGAGGTGAAATTCTTCGTCGAGCGGGAATTTTCCGCCGCCGCCTTTTCTGGTTATCGTGACCGCTCCCCAGGGGCAGGGTTCGAGCCAGGGGGGCGAAAGGGCCTCGATCTCTTCGTGGGCAGCCTTGAAGGAGGTCACATGAAAGGCGGTTCCCGGCCCCGCGTCCTTCGCCAGCACCTTGAAGGCGATATCCGTCATGCCGGAAAGGAGGAGCGCATCGCCCTTCACTTCTACGGGATCTTCGGTGAATTTGTAGGTGACGTTGGGAATCCCACTCGCTTTCATCGCCTTCTGGACTATCGAACGAAGCTCCACGCGCTCGGGGGAGGAGGCTACTATCGCCCGGCCGCGTTCGAGAAGCATGTGGAGCACCTCTCCCATTATCCTCGAATCGTTGAGGAGCTGCTCCATTTTGGAGGAATCAGTCTCGGCCAGCACTCCTTTGGCGAGGATGAATTCGCCCCGCAGGATTATCGCCTGAATTATGTTGGCGAAATCGTGGACTATGCCCGCGGCGGCTTCCCCTACCTCGATCGCGCTCCTTCCTCCGGCTAAAAATTCATCGTCTCGCATTTTAGCCCCCTCTGAAGGCAAAGACCTCCTTGACAGAAGGCTCCTTAGCTTCGATAATTCAATTTCTCAAAAAGCGGGTGTAACTCAGTTGGTAGAGTATCAGCTTCCCAAGCTGAGGGTCGCGGGTTCGAATCCCGTCTCCCGCTCCATAATCATCAAAGCGCCGCAAGATCGGGTCATACCGGACTTCGGCGCTTTTTTATTGCTTACCGCCAAAGCGCGGCAACCTCTCTTTTTAATTCTATAGCACTGCCGGTAAAGCGCCAGCCGAATCCACGGCGTTTGCCTCTCTCCCGGATTCGCTAAACCGCTGATTTTCCCAGCGCCCGCAAAAATCGCAAGTCGCCGCGCCGAATCAGCCGTATAATTTGCCTAGAGGAGCTTATTCCCTGATTTTCCGCCTCTTTTAGCTATGGAAGAAAATGTAAAAACGAATTAAATTAATAGATTAAGTGAAAGTCCAGGGCCAATGAGACCTTGCACCGGCTTTCATGACAAAGACGCAAGCGAGGAATTCCGGCTTTATGTCAGTTGCCAAGAAGTCCAAATCCAGAATCGCTCTTCTTATCGCAATACCTTGCGTAATACTTTCGCTTACCTTGTTTATCGGCAAATCTTCGGCTGCGGATTCATTTATTACGAAAAAAATCGAGGAGATCGCCTCGGAAAAGGGCGTCGAGGCCAAGCTGGAAGACCTCAGCATTTCCCCGCTCGACGTCTCAGTCTCCCTTTCCTCCATTTCCCTCTCTTCGACCGCCGGTGACTGGAAGTTCAGCTCCGGCAAGATAAAACTCACCTTCCACCCCCTGAGCTCCCTCTCCGGGAGGCCGACCTTCTCGCTCGAAATCGAAGACCCCCTCGTTTACGGGAAGCTCCCCGGCAAAGAGAGCGGCGACACCGGGCTTCTCGCCAGACTCAAGGGCTACGACCTCAAGAAATTTTCGGTCAAGAACGCCAGCGTGGTCGTAGACCTTTCGGAAAACCTCTCTTTGAACCTCGACGGAGCCAGCGCCGATTATTCCGGGGGAGCGGGGAAAGCGGAGATACGCGGAGGAAAGGTAAAGTGGAGAGGCAACGAGGAGAAGATAAAGACCCTCTCCGTCACGGGCAGGAGCGAGGGGGGCGAGGCCTGGATCGAAGCGCTGGAGCTCGAAAGCGACAGGGTGCGGATATCCAGCAGCGCCAAAATCTCCGCTTCCGGCGCGCTGACCGGAGAGGTGAAGGGGACCGCGAATCTGGAAAAGCTCCCTCCCGGCTGGTTGTCGGCGCTGGGACTCGCCAATTTCGCCCCGGTGGGAGGCAAGGGTGTCTTCGAGGGGAAGATTACGGGAACCGGGAAAAATCCCCGCGTCGAGGGCAGGCTCACCGTCACCGGGGGCGAGTTTTCGACCTGCGCCATCCCGGCGTTTTCCACCGGCGCGGTTTACGAGAACAAGGTTCTGGAATTCAAGGGGCTCAAGGCCGATACCTGCTACGGCGCGCTCGGCAACTTCGGCGGAAAACTCGACTTTAACGACGGCGTCAAGCTCTCGGCTTCCGGCGATTTTGAAAACTACGACCTGCGCGGGTCGATGAGGATTCTACCCGGATTTCGCGACGGCAATTTCCCCGTCACCCTCTTCGCCTCCGGAAAACTCTCCGCGCAGGGCACGCTCGCCCCAAACCTCTCCCTGAACGCGACCCTCAGCGCGAAGGTAAGGGATTTCGACGTGGCTACGAAGAGGAACGGAACCTTTACCTCGTGGTACGGCTTCAAAAACGGCACTCTGGACACGAGATGCAGAATCGGCAGCGAGAGGATAATTTTCTACAAGAGCGCCATCACCGCCGATTCGCTCACCCTCGCCATACCGGGCGGCTCGGTCGATTACCCCACCGGACTTGAGTTTGAAACAGACCTTGCGATACGCGACCTTTCAACCGTCCGCCGGTACCTGCCGGAGGGGTTCGACGCCTCCGGCAAAGCCGTGGGCACCTTCGGCGGCCCTTACTCCGCTCTTAAGTTCAATTACGACCTCGACCTCGACAAAACGGTAATCCTCGGTGAGAACCTCGGAAGGCTCAAGGCGAAAGCCAGCTACGACCTTCGCACTCTCGAAACCGGGAACCTCACCGTGGACGGAGCCTTCGGAAAGATCGAGGCAGCCGGTAAAGCGATTCTGACCACGGACGGCTCTTACGACCTCGATTTGAAGTGGCAGGGCGGAGAGCTTTCAAAACTTCTGGCGGTTGTCAGAAAACATGCCGAGGTGCCGCCCATCGACCTTTCAGGAAAGATTTACGCCGAGGGCCGTCTCGGAGGGAAACTGAAAACACCCGTCTTCAAGGGAGAGGTAACCGTCGGCAGTTTTACCTCCCTTCCCTGGTGGTGGCTGAAGAAAATAGACGCCGAGGCGATCAGGGTCGCGGGAGAATTCTCTCTGGATTCCATTCTTTTGAGCTCCTTCGAGGCGAGCGCTTACGGAGCGAGCTGGCACGGCAGCGGCAAGGCCGACAAAAAGACCTTTGACGTTAAGGCCGGGGTCACGGGGTTCGACGTAGCGAAACTGCCGGGCATATTGCCCGCGCCGGACGGTATGGGGGGCGTCGCCTATATCGACGTGACAGGCGAGGGCACCTTCAAGGAGCCTTCGGCCACCGCCATCGGAACGGTGGAAAATGCGCGGGTTCTGGGCGAGCCGGTCGGCGACGTGAAATTCGAGGCGCACTTTCTGAAGGGGCGCGCCCGCCTGAACGCCTGGACAATTGACGGGCAACTCGACCTTGCCGGAGAGATGGGCATCGACGGTGTGTTTTCCGTGACGGCGGAGGCGAAGGAGCTTGGCTTCGACCGCCTGCCGCTGGAAAGATTTCTCGGGAACAAGCCCCCCGGTTTCGCCGCCCGCTCCATCACCGGTCGCGGGACGGTCGAGGGGAGCCTGAAAGAGGGGAAGATAATACCCTCGTCGATAGGCTTTACCGGGATTGTCGGCGGCGCCGAGGTAAAGGGTTTTCCCCTCGAAGACGTGGAGATAGCCGTAAATTACCCCCAAAAGGGGCCGGACGGCTCCCGGGTGATGAAGATCGACGGTTCCGCGGTTGGAAAGACCCTCTGGGTGAGCGTCCTTCACCCGATGGAGAGCAAAAAGCCCATCGAGGTCAGCGGCACCGCCGTGGCCTTCCCCGTTTCAAGGCTCGGCAAGCTGTATGAACCCCTCAAGGGAGGGATTCTCGACGCGGAATTTTCGCTTCGCGCCGTTCCCGGCGAAAACGGCGAAGTAAACCTCGCTTCGGTCGAGATTCAAAAGCTCTCCGGCGAGGTCAGGGAACTTACGGTCGAGCCCGCCGGGAAATTGCCGGATTTCGTGTTTAGCGGCGCCACCGGAGAGGGAAAAAATCTGCATCTTTCGCTGAAAGCGGAAGGGCTGGAACTGCAGGAGTTTTCTCTGAACCAGGAGACGCTCGCCTGGAAGGGCAGACTCGCTCTCAATAATTTCAGGTCCGAAGCCGTCGGCGGGGAGAGAACCGGTTTTTCGGGCAGCGTATCCGGCTGGGCACAGTTTTCGGGAGTCTCGGCCAAACCCGGGGCAATGAGCGGAGAGGGGACTTTCAGCGCAGAAAAGGTTCCGGGAATAAACCCCTTCCCGGGCGGCTGGAAATTTTCCGGCGACGCTGAGGCGCTGTTTTTCGAGGCCGGGCGGGAACCCGGGGTTTCGCTGCGAGGCGTTTACAATCCCGAGAAGGGGCTTTCGGCGGTTTTGACCCTCGAAAAGACCCCCGTGGAAGACTGGCTGGTTCAGGCCGAGGGCCAAAAGCCCGTGACGGGAAGCGTCACGGGAAGGGTCGAACTTGGAATGCCCGCCGGGGGTGCGGTTTCGGCGAAAGCGGATTTTCAGGAAGTTTTAATCAAAACCGAGTACGCGGAGGTTAAAAACCGCGAAGAAGTCCATCTCACCTGGGACGACGGAACAATAGGGTTCAAATCCCTGATACTCACGGGAGACGGTTTTGACCTTTCGCTTTCGGGCAAGGTGAAGGCGGGCTCCTTCTACGACCTTCGGGCGAGCGGGAAGATGGATCTGAGACTTTTCTCCGGTCAGCTTCCGGGTCTGGAGGAAGCCTCCGGGGTCGTCGTGGCCGACGGGCTGATCTCCGGCTCCTGGGAAGCGCCGGTGTATCAAGGGTTTTTTGAAATACCCGGCTCCAGCATGGTAAAGCTGAAGAATGTCCCCTATCCGTTTTCGGATATCCGTCTCAAGGCCTCTTTCGAGGGCACGGATACCCTCTACCTCGAAAATCTCGAAGCGAAGTTCGCAAAGGGAACCATCCACGGCGAAGGGCTTTTGAAACTCGAAAAATTCAAGCCGGCCGAGATGAAGATCTTCGTGGAGGCCCGCGACATAGATTTCGAGTATCCGAAGGACGTCAGATACCAGTTCGGAGGGGATTTCCTCGTCACCGGCAAGCCCTCGGCCCCCGAGGTGCGCGGCGAGGTGAAGCTGGCGGGCCTTCTTTACAGGCAGAGATTCAACTGGCGAACCAGCATGCTCGATCTCATCAGGTCGCAGAAGAGAGAAGCCGCCGTAGGGGTTCAGGACGAGGAGAGGGTCTTCGTCGACATAGCCCTTCTTGGCGCCGACAACCTCAGAGTAGAGAACAACGTCGGAGAGTTTTCCTTTCAGGTCGATCTTCGCGTCCGCGGGTATCTGCCTTCGCCGGAGCTTATGGGCGAGGTCAGCGCCAAGGACGGCTTCGTGAGATTTCGCGCCCACGAGTATCAGTTGTTGAGGTCGAGCATAGAGTTTCTGGGCGATCTGGGCTCGGGGACTCTCATAGACGCCGCGGCCACCACCACCGTCGGCCAGTACACCGTAAACGTCTCGGCTACGGGCACTCTGGACGACAGCAGGGTGGAGCTGAGCAGCGTTCCCCCTCTGCAGCGCCAGGACATAATCGCCCTCCTCGCCCTCGGCACCACCTCGGAGAACGTAAGCACGGGCGACGTCACGGCTTTCGAGGCGGGCAGCTTTTTGACGGGCGGCATACAGGACGAGCTTGAAAACCAGGCAAACGAGGTGCTCGGGGTGGACCAGTTCCACATAGACCCAGCCTTTTCACAGACCATGCAGACCACCGTTCCCCGCGTCACCGTCGGCAAGGCGCTGGGGGAATCCCTCTACGCGAGGTACGGCGTCCTGATGGGGACACAGTCCGAACAGGAAATGAGCCTTGAATACACGGTGAAATCCGGCGTTCTGGTGTCGGGCTCCTGGTCCGATCAGGGCAAGGAATCGCAGGGCTCCTTCGGCGGCGAAATACGCTTTCGGATTACCTTCAGATGAAGCGCCTTCTGTGTTTTCTCCTTGTCGCAGCCTCTCTTCTTCTGCCGGTTATCTCCGCCGCGGTGGAGGATTCCGGCTCTATACAGGGCAGGAAAATCCAGAGCGTTGCGATCGAAAACCGGTCAATGGCGCCTGATGCCGAGATTTACCGCCTTTTACTCATAAAACCCGGCGACAGCTACGACTTTGCCCGCGTCGCGGAGTCCCTCAGTTTCATCTCCCGGCTTCCGACGGTCAAAAACGTCGTCGTAAACTACAAGAGCGAGGGAGAGGGGATCAGACTGCTCTTCGACATAGTCCCCGAGCCGCTCATACGAAAAATAACCTTCACCGGCATGACCGGCCTCAAGGAGGAACAGGTTCTTGCCCGGCTGGACACCAGAATAGACGAACCGGTCTACCTGCCCTTTCTCGAATCCGACCGCAAGGAGATCGCCCGGCTTTATTCCCTTACCGGCTACTCCAACGTGAAAATAACCACCGGGGTCCAGGCCCTTCCGGTAAAGCACTGGGTGGCGGTCGAGTTCCTCGTCGAAGAGGGGGAACCGGACAGGATAACTTCTTACGGGAACATGGGAGACTCCGGAGAATATGGCCTGGAGAGGGTTCTGTCGGAACTGGATCTTCGGCTCGGCGACGTTCCGGCTGCAGCGGCGCTGAGGGAGGGGGTGGAAAACCTTCTGGCCGATTGCTGGAAAAACGGCTATCCCGAAGCTACCGTGGTCAGCCCCGGATTCGAGAGGACGGAGGAGGGGACTATCCTCAACCTGCCTCTGGAACTGGGCGCGCGCACCGAAATATCGATAGTTTCCGCGAACGGCGGGCTTCCGGGGGAACTGAGCGAGATAAAAAACAGCCGTCTGGGAGAGCCCATAACTGAACAGTGGGTGACCCATCTTCAAAAAGCCCTCACCGAGGCCCTCTACGGCAAGGGCTACGCGCTTGCGAAGGTAAGCGTGGAGGATTCGGTCACGGGTGATCCCAGAAAGCTGAAATTCATAGTCACGACCGGTCCCGCAGCTACCCTCGTCTCCATCGTCTTCGAGGGAAACATGAGGGTAGGGGACGAAGACCTCAAGGAGCGCATGGAATCCCTGGACGGGGGTTTTTTCTCCGATCCCCCCTACATTCTGGAGGATATCGAAAAGACCCTGCCGGCGCTTGAGGGCTATTACGCCTCGATGGGCATGGTGACGGCGAAGGCCGTGATAAAAGAGGCCAAAATATCCCCCGAAGGCAAGGCCACGGTGGTGATAGGGATCGAGGAGGGCGACGTTTACCGCTTCGGAAAACCCGTCTTCGAGACCGACGCCTCCCTTACTGCTTCGATCGCCGGGGAGCTGGCCCAGATACACGAAGGCGAATCCGCCGCGCCCGCGAAGCTCGACAGCGCCCGCCTGGCTCTCCTTTCGGAGCTGGTCAAAAGCGGACATCTCGGAGCCACGGTAAAGTACAAGACCTCTATCGACGCGGCGGCCCAAAAAGTCAACGTCACCTTTACCGTCGCGGGGGGGCCGGTGAACCGCATAGGACCCGTGATAGTAAGCGGAAACGCCAGAACCTTGCCGGAGGTGATTTTAAGGGAACTCACCTTCAAAACCGGAGAGATATGGAACCAGCAGGAGCTGCTCGTCAGCCAGAGGAAGCTTTTTCGCCTTGGTTTCTTTCAGGACGTGCGCATCGAGCCCCTCAAGGGAACCGGAGGAGGAGACAGCCTTCCCGTTATCGTGAGAGTGCGGGAGCGGAACACGGGGCACCTCGATTACGGTTTCGGCTACGGCACGGAGGAAGGGTTCAAGGCCTTTCTAGAAATGGGCCACGCCAACATAGGCGGGACCGGCCGTTCGATGCTCCTTCGCCTGGATACGGTGGGGCAGGACAGGAGCGCCTCGATCAATTACAGGACGCCCTGGGTTTTCGATTACCCTTACGACCTTCGCCTGAGCCTCATCGGCCAGCACCTCGAAAAGGAAAGCTATTCGCTTGAATCGATGGCGATCCAGTCCTGGCTGGACCACGATTTCGACAGGTTTACAAAAGGCTCGGTTTTGTACACAATCGAGAGAAACATCCTGACGGACGTCGCCAAAGATGCAGACCCGGCCGTTACCGGCGATCAGGACTACTTTTTAAGCGCAATCGGCCCCGTATTTATCCGCGACACCAGAGACGACCCCTTCAATCCCCGGAGCGGAGCCAGGCATACTCTGGAGTTTCAGCTTGCCGCTCCTTTTTTGTGGTCGGACGTCGGCTTTGCGCGCTATCTTGCCTCGACTTCGGGATTTTTCCAGTTGGGGGATTACACCTTCGCGCTGCTGGCGCGCGGCGGATACGCCGAGACTCTGGGGGCTACCGAGAATCTCCCCATCGACAAGCGCTTTTTTCTCGGCGGACGCTCGACGGTAAGGGGTTTCGCGCGCGACGCCATAGGGCCTAAAGCCTCCGACGGCACGCCGATAGGCGGCGACCTCATGGTCAACCTCAAGGCGGAAGCCCGGTTTTTGCTGACGGGAAAGGTCGGGGGGACGCTTTTTTGGGATTCCGGGCAGGTCTGGAACCTGAAGGATGAAAACCCTTCTCCCGGCGATCTTCGCAACGCAGCGGGGGGCGGACTCCGGTATATTACGCCGGTCGGGCCGATATCTCTGGAAGTGGGGTTTAAGCTCGACCGTAAGGAGGGGGAGAGTCCGAATGAGTGGCACTTTACCATCGGTAACGTCTTCTAGGAGGCTGTGAAAACTGTTGCGAGCCCCGGCTGCCTCTTTCGGCGAATGACTGCGTCGTTTCTCGGTCGCGGGTCTTGGCGTAGTGACGCTACTGCCTGCGACCGCGCGACCTGCGGACTCCTTGCCCTTCGCCGAAATAGATTGCCGGAGTTGCGAGGCACAAAGTACAAAACCTTATCAAGAGTTTTAAGCACGTTTTAAGGGAAATTGATGGAGTCGGAGAAGAGAATCTTTTTCGTCACGGGCGGCTCCCGGAGCGGCAAGAGCGCGTACGCCCAGAAGCTGGCCGAGAGCTGGGAGGGCAGGCTTCTCTACGTCGCCACAGCCGAGGGGCGCGACGAGGAGATGGAAAAGAGGATTTTAAAGCACCGGGAGGCGAGGGGAGAGAGGTGGGAGACGCTCGAAACCCCGCTGGACCTTGTCCTTGCGGTTGAAAGGGCGAAAGAGTACGGCGGCGCTCTCATAGACTGCCTTACCCTCTGGACCTCCAACCTCATGGAAAGATACGGCGAGGACGAAGCGTCGATATGCGGCGAAGCCGACCGCTTCGTCGCGGCGCTCCGGTCGAGCCGGGCAAGAATTGTAGTGGTCACGGGGGAAGTGGGGCTTGGAATCGTCCCGGCGGACCCGTACACCCGCAGATTTCGCGATCTGGCCGGAATCATCAACCAAAAGGTCTGCGCGGCCTCGGACAGCGCATATTTTATAGTCGCGGGCAGGGGACTGCCCCTCGAATAACATCTCAGGGAGTCTTATTTTGACGAACGCAGCTCTGGCACAAGAAATTTCGGGCATAAAGCCCGTCGATCAAAACCTTCTCGGGGCCGTAGAGGCCCGCCTGCTGGACCTTACCAAGCCTCCGGGGAGTCTTGGGCTTCTCGAAGAGATAGCGACCCGTCTTGCGCTCATAAAAAAGACGATAAACCCGCGAATTACGAAAAAGCAGATCTTCACCCTCGCCGGAGACCACGGGGTGACGGACGAGGGCGTTTCAGCGTATCCGAAGGTCGTCACCCCGCAGATGGTGCTCAATTTCCTCGGGAGAGGGGCGGCGATAAACGTGCTGGCCCGCCACGCGGGGGCCGAGGTCACCATCGTGGACATGGGGGTGGATTACGATTTCGACTCGATCCCCGGCCTCGTGAACGCCAAGGTGGCGCGTGGCACCGCCAACTTCACCAAAGGCCCCGCGATGACGAGGGAGGAGGCGAGGACGGCTGTCGCCACCGGCATGGAGCTGGTTAAAAAGGCCGCGCTGGAGGGCGTCTCCCTTATCGGCGTCGGCGAGATGGGAATAGGCAACACCACCAGCGCCTCCGCCATTCTCGCCGCCTTTTCGGGGATACCCGCCGAAGAGGTCGTGGGCAGGGGAACCGGGGTCGACGAAGAGGGGCTGAAGAGGAAAGCGAAAGCGGTCCGCACGGGGCTCGCTGTCAACAAACCCGATCCGGACGACCCCCTGGACGTCCTTTCAAAGGTCGGCGGCTTCGAGATAGCCGGGATGACGGGTATATTTCTTGGAGCGGCGAAGGAGGGGATACCGGTCATCGCCGACGGCTTTATCTCTACAGCGGCGGCGCTGGTGGCCGTGAAGCTCGCTCCGGCAGCCGAGGATTACCTCTTTTTGTCGCACCTCAGCGAAGAGCGGGGCCATTCAAGAATGGTGGAGCTTTTCAGGACAAGACCGCTGCTGAAACTTTCCCTGCGCCTCGGCGAGGGGACGGGGGCGGCTCTGGCGATGGGGATTATCGAGGCCTCCGCGAAGATAATGACCGAGATGGCAACTTTCAGCGAAGCGGGCGTTTCCCAAAAGGAGTAGCGGTTGCCTGGCAGATTCAAGACAGCCTTCAGCTTTCTGACGGTAATCCCGCTCTTCAAGCCCGAAATGGTTAAGAGCGAGGAGCTGGGACGCTCGATATCCGCCTTTCCACTGGTCGGGGCGGCGCTCGGCCTCCTGATGGCCGTTTTGCACCTTTTCATCACCTCCAGGCTCCCCTCTATGCTCGAAGGCGCGCTTCTCACCGCGTTTCTCTTCTGGGTCACCGGCGGTCTTCACATGGACGGCGTGGCGGACACCGCGGACGGCCTGATGAGCGGCAAAAACCCCGAACGCGCCCTGGAAATCATGAAGGACAGCAGGACGGGCGCCCACGGAGCCGCCGCCGTCACCCTCGTCATTCTCGCCAAGGCCGCCGCGATAGGCTACCTCCCCGCTGAGATGAAGCTCTCGGCCCTTCTCGCCGTACCGGCGATAGCGAGGGGTACGATGGCCTACATGGCTTATCAGGCCACCTACGCGAGGCCCGGAGGAGGGCTGGGAACGCCCTTCACCGAGTTCGTGGACGACGCCACCCTCTACAAGGCCCTCGGCCTCGCCGCGCTCATTTCTCTTGCAGCCGGTCTTTCCGGCCTCGTCGCCTTCGTAGTCACCTGGGGCTGGGTAGCGCTTCTCAAGAACCGCTTCCACAGCAAACTCGGGGGCATCACCGGCGATCTTCTCGGCTTCACCGTCGAGACCGGTGAAATAGCCGCGCTTGTCGCCCTCCACATCATATCCTACGGCGGCTAACCCCCCTTGACTCCTACCGAGCTGATACTAATCCGCCACGGCGAGACCTCGACTCCCGGAACCCTGCTCGGCTGGACCGATTCGCCCCTCTCCGTCGAGGGGGTCGCGACGATGGAAAAGGTCTCCGCGAAACTTGCGGTGGAAAAGTTCGACGCGATCTACTCCTCCGACCTCGACCGCTCCGTCGCCAGCGCGAAGATAATGGCGAAGCCCCACGGAATGGAGGTTGCCCGGATACCCGCCCTGCGCGAGATGAACATGGGCAGGTGGGACGGCGTCCTCTTTTCGATCCTGATGGAGACCGAGCCGGAAATGCTGCGGGCTTTCTGGGCGGACAAGGAAAACTGCAGGACCCCCGGAGGGGAGAGCCTTTCCGACCTCAGAAGCAGGGTTTTGCCGGCGGTTGAGGAACTGAGGAAGAAGCACGAGGGCGGCAGAATTATGGTGGTAGCCCACGGCGGGGTGAACAGGGTGATACTCTTCACGGCGCTGGGGCTTTCCCTTTCGCGCTACTACAAGGTCGAGCAAAGGTGCGGCTCGGTGAACAGGATCAGCTACTTCCCGGACGGAAACGAAGTGGTTACCCTCGTCAACGGCTAGAAGGATTCCGGCGGCGGAGAAAAGGCATACGAGCGTAGGTTGTGGTTGAGCGATAAAACCCCCGAAGCAGATTATCCATTGCAGTCTGAAACTACGAAAACCCCCGGTAGGCAAAGCCGCAAGCGAAACCCAACAATAACAACACAATAAACATTGCAAACGTCGGGTATCGCTACGCTCCACCCGACCTACGGACTTCGGGGCCCGTAGGTGACGCAGGGAGCGGAGGCGGAAAGGGCGGCGGGGGGGTCTTAGTGAGCGCAGCGAACGGGTGCCCCCTCCCGCCCCCGCCGCAGCGACCGGTCGCTCGAAGAGCGAGCGTCTCCTCCCGGGCCGATTTCTTGGGTACTTCTTTCTAAAAGAAGTACCAAGGAGCGCGAGGCAGAGCCTCGCAACTATAGAACTACATTAAGGTTTTGGCGTATTTTCGCTTCGCTCAATCACGACCTACGAGGCTGATTTTCTCCAGAATCTTGGCCCTCCTGTCCTCCAGCTTTTTCCTGTCCTTCGGGTGCCAGAGCCCTTTTTCCAGAGCCCTGTCGGCAATTCTCAGCGCCCCTTCGAGGTCTCCCTCGCCGCACTCCCTAAGGCGCATCAACTCCAGCACCCAGCGCGGGTCCCTCGGCTCTCTGGAGATGAGTTTTTCGCAGGTATTTTCCATTCCGCCAAGGTCTCCCTCTTCCTTTTGAGCCTTGAAAAGCTCTTTGAGGGAGCGGATCCCGTCCTCCTTTGGAGGCGTTTTGGAAGCCCGGCAAACCTTCTTCGTTCCGGTTTTGCGCTTATTCGAGTTGTGGTGAAGGAAAAGCTCCAGAGGTGACCTGGAATCGCACTCCTTCGCCGTGGAGGCCTTCAGGAAGAGGCAGGCGAGGCTGAGGATGTCCAGCGCGTTGTGGTAAAAGACCGTCTTCATCCGCTCCGAGCGGCCCCGGAGAATGTACTCCCTGTAGACTCCGGGTATCTCCCTGCCGGGGATGTCTCCCTCCCTCCAAAAATCCAGAAGGTCCTCCTCCATCGTTATGAGGCGGCAGTTTTTCGAGTCGCACTTCCAGGCCGAGCGGGCGAAGTGGAGAAGGTCGAGGTGAGGAATGCCACGAAAGAGGGGGGCGATTTCGCGGGCTCTGGCGCGCTCCTCAAGGATGGGAAGGTCGAAGCAGGCTCCGTTGTAGGTGACGACGAGGGAGGACTTGCAGGCTTCCTCCGCGATCGCCTCCAGCAGGCATATTTCAGAAGCGGGGTTCTCCATGAAGTACTGGGCGACGACGAACCCCTCGCCGGGAAGGTATCTGCCGACGCCGACGAGGAAAGCCTTGCAGGCGGAGGAAAGCCCGGTCGTCTCGATGTCGAGGAAAGCGACTCCGGAAATTTCCGGCGCTTCGCCGCAGAGTTTTTCCAGCGGTTCGCAGGGAAGCGAAGAGAGACTGCCGGCAACCACGTTTCCGTGAAGATAGCCGGGCGGGAAGACTTCCCGGTGGAGGAAGGTTTCACCGGAGGGCGCGGATATGCGGTTTCCCTCGATGAACTCCTTGGACTTGGGGGCCTTTTTGCTTTCCAGCGCCCCGCCCTTTTTCAATACCCCGCTCTGAAGGAGCTTCTCCAAATCCTTTCCGGAAGCTTTTCCCCGCATCAATCCTCGTCGTCGCCCTCGCAGGCGAGCCTCCCTTTTTTCTCCACCTCGTCCTTCGGCCTGTCCTGCAGCAGCGCCAGATCGTAATCGGAGTCGCGGACAGCTTCAAAGGAATCGAAACCTTCGGTCGTGCAGACGGGGCAAGCGCCGAGGGGGACGTTGGCGATAAAGACGCTCCCCCGGCCCGGAGCCCTGCTCGACATAAGCGAAACTCCCCGGCAATCGGGGCAGACCCTGACCCTTTCGCTGCGTTCCTCGCTGATTCCCGTCTCGTCGTGGTAGACGACATAAGAGGTTTCGTGGTGGATTCTGGAGCCGAATTCCTTTATCGCCAGCTCTTCGCGGCCCCTGAAACGGGCGAGCAAAAGTTCGCAGAGGCGCTTCAGGTATTCGGCGGTCTTTTCGGAGAGTTTAAGGACGCCGGGGTGAAAATCCGGTTCGATTACACGGGAGGTGTCGAGCCCCGCCATTGCGAGGAGTATTCCCATGTTTACGTAGGGGAGGGCGGACTGTATGGAGTAGCCGCCTTCAAGAACCGCCACGTCGGGGTTGAGTTTGCGCGTTATGGAGGCGTACCCCTCCGCCGTGACGGCCATGTTGGTTATCGGATCGCTGAAATGGTTGTCCTGCCCCGCCGAGTTAATTATCAGGTCCGGCTTCCACTCCTCAAGAATGGGGAGAACGAGGTTGTCGAGGACGTAAAGGTACCCTTCGTCGTTGGTTCCTGGGGGCAGGGGGACGTTTATCGTCGCGCCGTATCCTCCGGGGCCGCCGAACTCTCCGGGAAAGCCGCTGCCGGGGTAGAGGGTGCGGCCGTCCTGATGGAGGGAGACGAAAAGGGTGTCGGGGTCGTTCCAGTAGATGTCCTGGGTGCCGTCGCCGTGGTGGCAATCGGTGTCGATGACAGCGACGCGCAGGGGGCCGTACTTTTTCCGCAGGTGCTCGATCATCACCGCTTCGATGTTGACGACGCAAAACCCCCGGAGGCCGTAGACCACCCTCATGGCGTGGTGGCCCGGCGGGCGCACGAGGGCGAAGGCTTTTTTTACCTCCCCGTCCATCACTGAGCGGGCGGCCTCTATTGCTCCTCCAGCCGAGATGAAGTGGGAGGGGGTGACTATCCTCTTTGTCGAGGGAAAGACGGCGTGGACCCGCTCGATATCCTTCACTGTGGCTATCGCGGGCAGGTACTCGACTATCCCCTCGATGTCGAAGAGCCCCTCCTCGAAGATCTGGTCCCTCGTGTAGAGCAGCCGCTCCTCCCTCTCGGGGTGGGTCGGGCTTATCGACCAGTCGAAGGCGGGAAAGAAGACGACCCCGGTGCGGCTCACCGCTTTCGGGAATTTCATGGCCGCCTCCTACTCCACCTTGCAGAGAATCGAGGGACGCACCTGCACCCTCAGGCGGTGTATGGAGCCCGCCCGCTGGTAATCCTCGATTATGTTGAAGGATTCGCGCTCCACCGCCTCGGGCGTGAAAGCCTCCAGCTTTATTCCGCTATCCTCCGCGAGCTGCCGGAGGGCGTTTTCGCATTCGGTCTCCATCTCGCCGATTGTGTAGCCGCGGCTTATCTTTCTGTAGATTCCTGCTTCTGGTATCGACAGCACGCCTCTTGCGGTGTCGGCGGCGGCGTTTACCTCGAAGGTCACTCCCGCCACCGCCGCGCCTATGGCGTTGGCGACGTCGTAATGGGGCGGGACGTGGACGGGGACTTTCAATCTGGCTTCGAGGTAGGGGGCCAGCGCCCTGCCGGGGCCGCCGACCAGAAGAGCCCGCTTCGGGTTTACCTTGTGGCCCTCCAGCAGCTCGTAGATTGTGTAGACCGGACGGCGGTTAACCTCGCTTACGAAGTCGCGCACCGCCTCCGCTATCTCTTTTCCGGTCTCCTCCAGTATCCGCATCGCGCAGGTTTCGGTTGTGACCTCCATCTCCCGCGCTATCGGCCGAAGGGCGTTTTCGGCCAGAGTCTCGTCGCCCGCCGCCCGCCCCAGAAGCACCATCGCATCGGTGGGGGTGGGTACGGGGCCGCCGTAGGAGGCCGCAGGTCCGCGCCTCATGGGGCCGATGAGGAGCTTGCCGGAGGCGAAGATGACTTCGCTGTCGCCCCCGATTGCGACCGAGCGGTTGAAGAGGGAGCGAATCTGCGTCTTGTACTCCCCGATGGTCGCCCCGTGGGGCTCAAGGAGGGGCGCGCCGCGCAGGATAAGGGATATATCGGTGGTGGTGCCTCCGACGTCGAGGGTTATCGTCTCCTCTTCGTGGCCGTTCATTGCCAGAGCGCCCATTATCGAAGCCGCCGGTCCCGAGAGGGCCGTCTGCGCGGCGTTGTCCACCATCGATGCCAGCCCCGCGCCGCCGTCCGCTCTCAAGAGGAAGAGGGGAGCGGTAATCCCGCGCTTTCTAACGCTTTCGGAGATAGCCTCGATAAACCCCTTCTGACGCCTCCAGAGGCTTGCCGCGAGGAAGGCGGTGGCGACGCGCCGGGGGAAGTTCAGCGCGCCGCTGAGCCTGTGTCCGAGGGAGACGTGGTCGAAATAGCGCTCGGCGAGTTCCCCCACCTTCAGTTCCTGCGTGGGATTTCGTCCGGCGAATTTCCCCGCCACGGCGACGACGCTTATTCCCTTGAAGGAGAGGCTTTCGCAGATGCGGATTATCTCCTCCTCGTCGATCGGCGCTATCTCGCGCCCTCTGTGGTCTACAGCGCCCCCGGCGGCGTGGCGGTCGGGGGTGGAGGTGAGGAAGGAGGGGTTCATTCCGGGGCCGGGAAGGATTATCAGCCCGGCGGGCTCAAGAAGGCCGGTTGCGACGGCGTTGGTCGCAAGGGTGGTGGAGAGCAGGACCCTGCCGACCGACTCGGCGGATACCGTTTCGAGTATATCTTCGAGAGCCGCCATGGAGCACTCGCCGAGGTCGGGGGTGGTCGGCACCTTGACCTTGTGGACGATCCTTCCTGCGTCGATGTCCACCGCGACGCCGTCGGTGTGGGTTCCACCTACGTCTATTCCCACGTAGAGGCGGTTCACAGCGGGACTCACCCCGGTTTTCCGCGAAAGGCTTTGACGGTTCTCGCCCATTCCGCCAGAAGCCTGGAAGTGAGCGGGCCGGGGCTGCCGTCGCCGATAACGGTTCCGTCTACCTGGACGAGGGGAGTGATTTCACTGACGCAGTTCGTTACGAAACCTTCATCCGCTTCAAAGAGTTCGCTGCGGGCGTAAAGCCCTTCTTCCACCTTTATTCCGGCCTTTTCGGCAAGCTCGATGGTCAGCCCCCGCGCCACTCCCGGCAGGCATCCGGAGGTCAGGGAGGGGGTATAGAGGACCGCGCCGCGGCGCCAGAAGAGGTTGCTGGTGGCTCCCTCGCTGAGAAAGCCGCCCGTAGTCTCCATAATCGGCTCTACGCCCTCTTCGACCAGCCCTAGCGCTATGACGCTGGGAAGATAGGCGAGAGTCTTGTGGCCGTGAAGCGGCAGCCCCTCCGATTTCGAGGGCCAGGGCAGGGTGCTCCCCCTGATTCCCTTTTCCCTTCTCTCCTCCAGCGTGTGGGGAAGGGGACGGGTGGTAATGAGAATCGTGGGGGAGGAGGAAAAGCCGGGCCTCGGACCCGCCGGAAGGGAGCCCCTGGAGATGGTTATCCTCCCCGCTCCCTCGCCGTGGCCGTTTTTTGCCGCCAGTTCCTCGGCGAACCCGAAAAGTTCCATTTTGGGTTTCGGGAGCCCCAGAAAGGAGGATGAATCGGCTAATCGCAGGAAGTGTTTTTCGGCCAGAAACACCTTTTTGCCGTAAAAACGGAAGGTGGTGAAGATTCCGTCGGAATAGAGAAAGCCCCGCTCGGTTACCGGCAGGCGGGCGCTGGTTTCGGGGATTATCTCCCCGTTCAGCCAGACCTTCAGCTCTGCTCCCATACTCTTCCCTTTCCGCTGAGGGCTTTTAGAAAGGACTGGGCCTTGGTGATGGTCTCCTCGTATTCGTCTTTGGGGTCGGAGTCGTAAACGATGCCGCCGCCGACCTGAAAATAGAGGCGCTTCCCGCGCTTGACCGCTGTGCGGATCGCTATGTTCAGATCTACCCTTCCGGAAAAATCTATGTAGCCTATCGAACCACAGTATACACCTCTCGCTGTGGGTTCGAGCTTGTCGATTATCCGAAGGGCCCATACCTTCGGAGCGCCGGTTATCGAGCCGCCGGGGAAGGAATTCTTTATCGAATCGACTACGTCCCGCGAGGGATGAACCCTTCCGGCTACCGTGGAGACGAGGTGGTGGACGTTGGCGTAGGACTCGACGACGGCCAGTTCGGGCACGTTGACGGAGTTGTAGTTGCAGACCCTGCCGAGGTCGTTGCGTTCCAGGTCAACGATCATCACATGCTCGGCGTTGTCCTTGACGCTCGCTTTCAGCTCGTAGGCGAGGCTCTCGTCCTCCTCGCGGTCCCTGCCCCTCGGCCTCGTTCCCTTTATCGGCCTCGTCTCGATGTAGTCTTCGTCGATGAGGAGGTAGCGCTCGGGGGAATTCGAGAGCACGGCGAAGTTGTCGGGGAAAAGGCAGGCGCCGAAGGGCGCGGGGCTGAGGGTGCGGAAGCGAAGGTAGAAATCCAGAGGGTCGATGTCGTAGTCGAGGCAGAAACGCTGGCTGAGGTTCACCTGATAGACGTCGCCCGCCTTGATGTGCTCGCGGGCGGTTTCCACCGCCTTCATGAACTCTTCGGGAGTCTGGTTGGGCGTCAGGTCGCCCAGGGAGACATCGAGAACCTCTCCCGAAGCGGAGGTTTCTTCCTCCGGAGGGGGAGAGCGCCAGAACTCCTTCAGTTCCTCCGGGGTATCCGCGCCGGTAGAAAGAAAGACCTCGCCGCTCTCGTGGTCGAAGGCGACGACGGCGTCGTAAAAGCAAAAAAACATGTCCGGCATGGAGAGGTCGTCAACGGCGGTTCTTTCCAGCTTCTCGATGAGGGGAAAGAGGTCGTAGGAGAGGTAACCGACGGCTCCGCCCGGAGCGAGGGGAAAGGGGCCGCGCTCCGGGGAACGGTAACGGGCCAGAAGCTCGCGAAGAAGGTCGAGCGGGTGAACCGTCACCTCCTCGCTTCGCCCTTCCCGGAGGTATTCGAGGCGGGAGCTCATCCCCTTCGAGTGGACGGCCAGAAAAGGGTCGCAGCCGGCGAAGGAGTAGCGCGAAAAGCGCTCCGGGCCGCCGGAGCCGTCCAGCAGAAAGGGGTAGCGCTTCCCCGTGGCGCGGCGAAGAGCCTTGGGCTCCGTCCATTCCCCGCTCAGGGGTTCGATATTCAAAAGGGGCTTTTCTTCGGCGCTCACCTTCTGCATCTTTCCTTAGGTTTGGTGTCGGGCGCGAAGGCGGCCATCGCGGTTTCCTTGCAGCTTCCCCCAGCGAGGAGCCCGGTGCCGATGTCTATCTCCGCGAATTCTATCTCTTCCGGCGCGGCTCTGGGTGGCGGAGGGTACTTCTGGCCTACCGCCGACATTACCTCGACCCAGATGGGCAGGGCGGCCCGGGTTCCGGTTTCGCCTATGCCGATAGGGGTGTTGTCGTCCCTTCCGATCCAGACCCCGAGGGCGAACTGGCTGGAGAACCCTATGAAGGAGGCGTCCCTCTGGTCGTCGGTGGTTCCGGTCTTTCCGGCGACGGGAAAGGGGAGGGAGGCGGCCTTGCGCCCGGTTCCGCTCTCCACGACACCGGCAAGTATATCAGAAGTCAGGAAGGCGGTGCGCGGATCAATCGCCCTTCTGGCGAACGGAGGCTCCGTCCAGAGGTTTCTTCCGTCCGGACCGAAGACCGCGCGTATACGGTAGGGCTCGGGCCGGAGCCCGCCCGAGGCGAAGGTAGCGTAGGCGGTGGTCATCTGTTCGAGTGAGGCCGACCCGACCCCGAGCGCGCTGGCGAGACCCTCCCCCATCGCCGAGGTGAGGCCGAGGCGTTTGGTCATGGAGGTTACTGCGGGTATGCCGACCTCGTCGAGCATCTTTATCGCCGGGATGTTGCGGCTGAGGGCCAGCGCCTTCCGGAGGGTCATCCTGCCCTTGTACTCGCGGTCGTAGTTCTGCGGCTGCCAGGGCTCTCCCTGCACGCCTCCGGGGTAGCTGACCGGGGCGTCGACGATGGTTCTGGACTGGGGGATGTTCAATTCCAGCGCGGCGGCGTAGACGAAGGGCTTGAAGGTAGAGCCCATCTGCCTTTTGGCCTGCATTACGCGGTCGAACTGGTTTCTGTACCAGTCCCTGCCCCCCGAGTGGGCCAGCACCGCGCCGGTTTTTACGTCGATAAGCACCAGAGCGCCTTCGAGGGGGGCTTTTTGCCTGAGCCTCTGGTTCCTCCCCTCTACTTCCAGTATTCCCGCGAGAAGGGCCTTTTCGGCCGCATGCTGGATTGTGGCGTCGAGAGTGGTGTAGACGCGAAGACCGCCCTGATAGACCATCTTGTGGCCGAGTTTTTCGACCAGTTCCTTTCGCACCGCCTCGACGAAGAAGGTGGCGTCCTTCATCCGGCTTTCGGGAGATTTTTGGGGAATCGTCTTTACGACGGCTTCTTTATAGGTTTTTTCGTCAATCCAGTCCAGTTCAAGCATTCTCGAAAGGACGAGGTTCCGGCGCTCGATTGCGAGGTCGGGGTGGCGGAAGGGGTCGAATTTTCCGGGGGCCTTGGGGAGGGCGGCGATGAGGGCGCACTCTTCGAGGTTCAGCTTTTCGATGGGCTTGTCGAAGTAGACCTTGGCGGCGGCGGCTACGCCGTAGGCTCCGTTTCCGAGGTAAATCTGGTTCAGGTAGAGCGCCAGAATCTCCTCCTTGGTGTACATCTTCTCTATCTCGAAGGCCAGAATAGCCTCGCGCACCTTCCTTTTGACGGTCTTTTCGGGGGTAAGAAAGAGCATCTTGGCCAGCTGCTGGGTTATCGTCGAACCGCCCTGCACCGCCTCGCCCTCTACTATGTCCACGACGAGCGCCTTGGCTATGCGAAGGAAATTTATGCCGATGTGGTCGAAATAGCGGTGGTCTTCGATGGCGAGGACTGCCCGGACGAGGTCCGGGGGAACCTTGTCGAGGGTTACGGGGGTTCTTCTTTCAAGGGCAATCTCGCCGATTACCGAGGAGTCGGAGGCCATGATGATCGTCGAGCTGGGCGGGCTGAAATCCTCCAGCGCCATGACTTCGGGAAGGCCCTGGCTGAGGATGGCGACGGCCCCGATAACGCAGCCGATTATGAGCGCGAGGAGAAGGCCGGCTGCGGCCAGAAAGGTTTTCAATCAGGCTTCTCCGATTCGATGAAAGCTTCTTTTCTGGCCGTTTCCTTCTCGTAGGCGTCGATAATTTCCTGCACCAGCGGGTGGCGGACAACGTCCTCCTTGCCGAAGGTGCAAAAGCGTATCTCGCGAACGTCCGCGAGTATCCTCCTCGCTTCAGTGAGGCCGGAGGCCTTTCCGGCGGGAAGGTCTATCTGGGTTACGTCGCCGGTGATTACCGCCTTGGACTCGAAGCCGAGGCGGGTGAGGAACATCTTCATCTGCTCGCCGGTGGTGTTTTGCGCCTCGTCGAGGATGACGAAGGAATCGTCCAGAGTCCTGCCGCGCATGAAGGCGAGGGGGGCGATTTCGATCGTGCCGCTCTCGATCATCGCCGTCGCTTTTTCAAGGGGCATCATCGTGTGGAGGGCGTCGTAGAGGGGGCGGAGGTAGGGGTTGACCTTCTCGTAGAGGCTTCCCGGCAAAAAGCCGAGTTTCTCGCCCGCCTCGACCGCCGGACGGGTCAGGATTATCCGCTTGACCTCTCGCTTGGCGAGGGCGGCCACGGCCATCGCCATTGCGAGAAAGGTTTTTCCCGTGCCCGCCGGACCGATGCCGAAAACTATGTCGTAGCGGCGTATCGAGTCTATGTAGACCTTTTGCGCGGTGGACTTCGGGCTTATCACCCTCTTCCCGGCGGTGACGTACACCGCGTCGAGAAAGATCTCCTTCAGGTTCGCCTTGCGGTTTCCTCGAAGTATGCGCACCGCGTGGTCGATGTCGGTGCGGTAGAGGGGGTACCCCTCCTCGATCAGGGCGTAAAGCTCTTTTAAGACCGATTTCGCCAGCAGGACCTCTTCGGGGTCGCCCGAAAGGCGCACGACGTTGCCCCGGGCCGAGAGGGAGAGGCCGTGGAGGACCCGCCCCAGTTCCCTGAAATTGTCCTCCCTCTCACCCGCCAGTATCTGGAAAAACCGGGTATCGGAAAATTCGAGCTGATCTTTGTCTTTTTGGTTTTCCATAAATTTACAAATTCTCCAGAGGAAATGTTTTTTCGCGGCGCTATTATGGCATGGGAGGGAGTGTTAAAAAAAGAGTTTGTCCGGGCAGGGGCGCAAAGAGCGCCGGGGGCACCCCCTCGGGGCTCTTTTGGGGAAAAAAGGAACAAAATCCGGCTTCTGCCGGAGGGGGGTAAAAGGGATGCCCCGGGCTCTGTCCCGCCGGACCCCCGCAAATTGCAAATCCTGTATCCGGCGCGGGTAAAATGTAGCGGTCCAAGGCCTCCGGGAGGCGGGTGAAAGTCTCTTTGGCGGGAACCTGCATTGCAAATTCCATAGACGTTTTAAAGGCGCAAATGTTTTACTTGCTTGAAGCCCTTTTGACGGTCTGATATAAAAAAGGGCTGTAAACTTCAAACGCCCGCCAAACGGCGTTCGCGCCGCTTGGGTTTATAGAGAAAATCGAGGAGGAGAAATGCCAGTCATCACGATTTCGAGCCAGTACGGCGCAGGCGGCCCCAAACTTGGACGCGAGCTCGCCAAAAGATTGGGTATCGACTACCTCGACAAAGAGATAATCCACAAGGTTGCTCTCGAGGTCAACGTCCCCGACTCGGAGGTCGAGGAATACGAGCCCGAGCACCACTCGAAGTACAAGAGTTTTTTCTCCACCATCTTCGATCTCGACGCCCTCCGCAAGAAGGCGAAAACGCTCGAAGAGGCGCAGGAAGAGAGCCATTTCGACGAAAGGGAGGAAATTCCCTACCAGTTCCACGTCGATGGCTGGATCGACAGCGAAATCTACAAGCAGATGATAGTCAAGATCGTTTCCGCCCTCGGCACCCGCAGAAACGTGGTCATCGCGGGGCGCGGCGGCCAGCATATCCTCAAGGACAACCCCAGAACCCTCCACATACGCCTCGTGGCCGATTTTGACGACCGCGTGGCCTGGGTGGCCAAGAAGCGCTCAATCACCATCGACGAGGCCGAGGAGTACGTCTCCACCCTCGACGCCCGCAGCAGGGATTACCTCCGCTTCTACTTCGACTGCGACCCCGATCAGGCCACCCAGTACGACATAGTCCTCAACACCTCCAGGGTCCCGCCGGAAAAGTGCCTCGAAATCGTCGAGGATCTCGCGCGCCGCCTGATGTAGCTAATCAAATCGCCATGACAGAAAAACGCCCGTCCACGACGGGCGTTTTTTTTCGGACGATGTTTGTGCAAAGTTTAACATGGTGGTATTATTTACCGGGGCGAATGATTCCGCGGTTATCCCGAAGGAGGAAACGCCATGGGCAGGGTCGAAAAAAGAAGAGACGTAGAGCTCCTGATGCCGGACGGAAGGATGCTGACCGTCAGACTCTATTTCCCCTCGATGCCGCCCTGGTATCTGGAATTCATCAGGAGCGGCGGAGAGTGGAAGGTTTACGAGGGGGAGGACCTCTTCGAGTGCATGACGGCCCTCCGGAGGGACCTGGAGAAGGAGGGGATAAAGCTCCTGTGCAACTGCTCCAGAAAGGATGTCTTTTCCTCCAGAAAAACGAGGCTGGAGGAGGGCGGAACGCACGCTTACGCCCTGATCCCCGGCTGCAAGGCCACCGACGACAATCTCGTGGATCTCTTTGAATACGTTCCCCCCGCTCTTGCAGCCACAGTCGAGGAACAGATGGATTTCTTCAGGGAGTGGCTCGGCAGCGTAAAGAAAAAACACGGGTAATTCAAAAAAACAAAGGGGCTATCCGCATGGATAGCCCCGATTGCTTTTAAGCGCCTGACAATTACTTGGGCGGCTGCTTCGCGATCATCTCTTTCAGTTTTACAACCCTGTCTTCCATCTGCTTTTTGAGCTCGGGGTCCGTAGCGCGCTTGGAGAGCGCGTCCCAGGCATCGACCGCGCCCTTCGGGTCGTTCAGGTCGTGAAGAAGGGTAATGCCTATGTTGTAAAGGCTCTGGGCGTGGTTCGGGTCTATGGTGGAGGCTTTCTTGAAGTCCGCCAGAGCGGCCTGAAAGTCCTTTAGCTCGCGGTACATTATGCCTCGGTCGGTAAGGACGTTGGGGTCGTTTGAGTCGAGTTCAAGCGCCTTGGTGTAGGCCTTTACCGCTTCGGCGGGCTGCTTGCTGTCGAAATAGATGTTGCCGAGACCGACCCACGCCTCGCGGTTTTTCGGCTGGGTCTTCGTTATCTCGGTAAGTTCCTTAATCTGTTCCGAGAAATTCTGAAGATCGGCTCCGGGAGGGGATACCGTGGGGGGCATCTGCTGTTGCGCCATCTGCATCTGGGGCTGAGGGGCGGAGGAAGTTTGGCCCGCAATGAGATGATAGGAAAGAAGGCCAAGAAGGAAACCGCCGATAAGACAGGAAGCGCCCAGTATGACAGCCTGGTCTTTCCCCAGTATTTTTTCCTTTTTGCTCATTGTAAGGAGTCCTCGTCTGGTGTTTCGTTAGAAGCGGTTCGTATTTTGTCCAAGGTTCGTTCGCGTGTCAATAGGGGGATATCTCACCCGACGCTGTTGCCCCTGAAGGATTCCTCGCCTCCGGCGAGGTAATAACCCTCGAAGAAGGCGTCGGTTTCAAGGTCGGCGAGGAAGGGTTTTTCTTCCTGAAGGGCCTTAACCAGATGGTCGCGGTCAACCACTGGAGCTATCGCCGCCAGAGAGCCGAGAAGAACCGCGCCGATGAGGCCGGGATAGCCGGATTTTTTAATGAATTCCGGCACGGGTATCCACACCACCTTTTCGGGGGCGTAGCAGCGCTCGACGTCCTCCCTCGAAGGGTATTTTCCGGCCCCGGTTCTGGCAAGAAGCGGAATCAGCCCGCCGTCCACGACAAGGAGGGTTCCCCCGCCGGACAGATAGCGCCTGTCGGACAAGACCTCCAGCCTGTCCATCCCTATGACCACGTCGGCGCCCCCGCGCCTGATTCTCGCGCTTGGGCCCGCGGGGTTCCCGATTCTTATATGGGAGCGCACCGCCCCTTCGAGCTGGGAGGCGGCGGACATGGTCAGGTAGTGCGCGTCGAACCCTTCGGCGAGCGCGGCCCTTACGATTATGCGCGAAAAGGTGACTACTCCCTGACCCCCGACTCCGCTGACTACAAGGTCGAGCTTCATTTTTTCCTCCGGTTGCGGATGGATTTGACGTCCCGGACGATTGCCTTGTTGGAGCAGGCGGTGGCGCAAAGCCCGCAACCCATGCAGCGCGAGGTGTCTATGGCGGCCATGCCGGTTTCCGTGCGCTCTATCGCGGGGCACCCCACGGATTTGATGCAGGCGCCTTCGCAGGTGTCGAACCCCCTGCACTTTTCCGGCTTTATCCTGTAAGGGACCAGCATTCCCCACTTGGTCCGCGAGGCGCAGGGGGCTTCCGCGATTACGACGTTTACACCCTGGCTTTTCATCGCCTTCACGAGTACGCGCCTTAGCTTGTCGTGAAAGTACGGCAGGACCTTGGAGACGCGCCTTACGTTGGCGGCCTTCACGAGGTCGAGAATCTGCAGGCGGTTCGGGAAAAGGTCGTTGGAGTGGGCGTCGGTGGAGGGCGTTGGCTGATGGCCGGTCATCGCCGCGTAACTGTTGTCCAGCACCAGTACCGTCATGTTGACGTTTCTTGCCGAGGCGTTGAGCAGCGCGGGAATCCCTGCGTGAAAGAAGGTGGAGTCGCCGATGGTGGCTATTATCGGCTCCTCTATGCCCGCGTAGGCGAACCCCTGGGCCAGCCCTATCGAGGCTCCCATCGACACTTCGGTCCTGCAAAGGGAAAAGGGAGGGTTCATGCCCAGAATAGTGCAGCCGATGTCCCCCGTCACCATCACCTTTTTCGGGTCTTTTCCTATCTCGCGGATTGCGCGAGATAGGGCTGTGTAGGTGGAGCGGTGAGGGCAGCCGGGGCAGAAGTTGAGTTTCCTTTCCGCGAAGCCGGACACATCCGGCGGAGCCGGGATCTCCGTCTGGGGGGCGCCGAGGAGTTTTCGCAGCCCGCTTTCAACGAGATCGGGGTCGATGATGCCGACGGAGGAGAAGACCTTGTCGGCCTTGCCGATAATCCGGGTCCCAAGGCCGTTTTTCTGTGCGATTATCCGCAGCCCGTCCTCGATTACCGGTTCAAGCTCCTCGACCACGAGAACCTTGTCCGAGCGGGTCAGTATTTCGAGAAGTTTCTTTTCGGGAAGGGGATTGACGACGCCGACCTTAAGGGTGTTGAACTTGCCCTTCAGGTTCCCGCGCAGGAATTCCTCCACGTAAGACCAGGTTGACGCCGAGCCGACGACGCCCAGCCTTTCGGTGCCGTGGGTGAGGACGTTCCAGTGGTCGAGCGCCTCGCCCGCTTCGGCCAGCCTTTCGAGCGCGGCCCGGTGCTGGCTCTGGCAGCTTTGCGCCCTTACCTTGGTGTATTTTTCCAGGTCGTCGGGAAGGGAGGATTTCTGATTGAGGCGAAGGGTCTGTTCGAGATTGACGGGGCCCCTCACGTTCGCGGTGCCCGTCGTCACCCTTACGATTATCGGCGCGCCGATGGATTCGGAGACGGCGAAGGCCTCGAAGGTGAGTTTTCTGGCTTCTTCCGGCGTTCCCGGCTCTACGCAGGGTATGAGGGCGAATTTGGAGAAGAGCCGGGTATCCTGCTCGACCATGCCGTAGTAGACGCCGGGGTCGTCCCCTACGAGGATCACCATGCCGCCCCTTACGCCGCTGGCGACTACCGAGAGCAGGGAGTCCGAGGCGACGTTGAGGCCGCTCATCTTCAGGGCGACGAAACTTCTCTGTCCCGCCCAGGAGTGGCCCGTGGCGATGTCGAAGGCCACCTTTTCGTTGAGCGCCCACTCAACGCGCAGATCGGTCCTGTGGTTCCTGAGGAGGTATTCTATGGCTTCGGTGGTGGGGGTTCCCGGATAGCCCGTCGCCAGACGCGCCCCGGCCTCGAAAGCTCCGCGTGCGGAACCCTCGCTGCCGAGCAGTGCCTTTGGTTTTTGTCTGCCTTCCAATCGAATCAATTCCTGAGAAATTGAAGAAAAATAAAAACTCCCTCGTGATTCAGGTTAGGTAGCACAGGAAAGGTGCAAAGGTCAAATGAAACGAAAAAGCCCGGACTGACGGCTTCGGTTTTGCCGTGTAAAGAAAAAGTAGGTCGGCTTGAGGTACGAAAGCCGACAAAACCTTGAGGAGATAAGGGGGTAGATTCAGGATTGACAAAAAAAGAGGACAAAGAATAAGGTCTTAAAACAATTGATGAAATGTCGGCTTTCGTGCCTCAAGCCGACCTACACGGCTAAGCACTAACAAAAAAACGTCGCGAGTAGCCCCGTGTGCGAGGAGCCGCGCAGCGAGAGGGTGAGGCAGTAGCAGCGCTACGGCGAACCCTTGAGCGAGCACGCGACAAAGCAGACGGGGCACGCAGCAGTTTTTCTCATCCTTCCTCGTACAACTTCTCCAGAAGCGGCTTGTAGCGTTCGGTGATGTTTTTGCGCCTGATCTTGAGGGTGGGGGTGACTTCGCCTTCGTGCTGCGAGAAGCTGTGATCGAGAAGGACGAATTTCTTTATCGATTCGTAGGAGGCGAGGTGCGTCCCGGCCTGCGCCCTTTCTATCCTTCTGGTGATTAGGTCGATTATCTTCGGGTCGGCGACGAGATCTGTGCGGCTGGTCCAGGGAATTTTCTTGTAGGCGGCGTATTTTTCGAGCCAGGCGAAGTCCGGGACGACCAGCGCGGTCATGAACTTCTTGCTCTCCCCGTAAAGCATCACCTCCTCGATGAACTTGTCGAGCTTGAGGATGTTCTCGATCTTCTGGGGGGCGACTTTTTTCCCTCCCGCCGTTACGATCAGGTCTTTTTTGCGGTCGGTTATGCGCAAACACCCGTACTGGTCGAACCTGCCGATGTCACCGGTGAGGAACCAGCCGTCTTCGTCGAAGGCCGCCTTCGTCGCAGCCTCGTCCTGATAGTACCCCTTGAAGACGTTGGGCCCCTTTACGGTAATCTCGCCGTCGGGGGCTATTCTGCACTGCACGCCGGGGACGATGTTCCCGACGGAGCCCGCGTGCTGGTTCCCGGGGACGTTCGCGGAGATTATCGGAGAGGTTTCGGTGAGGCCGTACCCCTCGAAGACCGGAATCCCGATGGCGTTGAAAAAGAGGGCGAGCTCGGGGGCGAGAGGCGCTCCGCCGGAGACGAAGATGCGTATCCTGCCGCCGAACTTCTGGCGGATCTTCGAGTAGATGAGCTTGTCGGCGATAGCGAACTGCCAGCTAAGGTGCGCGGGGATCTTTTGGTCCGAATCCCTCCTTTGCCCCACCTTTTGGGCGACCTTTATCGCCCGGAAAGCCAGCTGGCGGGTAAGGAAGGGCGCTTCGAGCGCCTTCGCCTGAATTCCGGCGTAAATCTTCTCGAAGATGCGGGGCACGCTGACCGATATCGTGGGCGCTACCTCCGCCATGTTGTCCGCGACCTTGTTTATGTGCTCGGCGTAGGCGACCGCCGCGCCGGAGTAGAACATGACGTAGCACCCCAGCCTTTCGAGGACGTGGGCGAGGGGGAGGTGGGAGAGGTGCAGGTCGCCGGGGCCGATGTCGAAGATCGAAAGCGCCGCCTCCACGTTGGAGATCATGTTCCGGTGGGTGAGCATGACTCCCTTGGGCTCGCCGGTGGTGCCGGAGGTGAAGATTATCGTGAAAACGTCCTCCTCCTTCGCGGCGTCGATTCTGGCGTCGAGCCTGGCCCGGTCAACCTTGCCGGAGGAGAAGGACTTAAGGGAGACGAATTTTTTGCTGGAAATTCCCTCCAGAGCGCCCTCCTCGAAGACTATGACCTTCTCGACGAACTCTACTTCGTCGATGAGGCCGGCGACCAGCTTCGCGAGCTCGGCGTCTGAGGTGAAGAGGTAGCGGGACCCCGAGCGCCTCAGCAGGCTGACGATCTCGGGCTTTGTCAGCGAGGGGTAGAGGGGCACCGTTATGCCGCCCGCCGAAAGTATCGCGGCGTCGCTCATCGACCACTCGTACCGGGTGTGGGAGAGTATCGCCACGCGGTCGCCGGGGCTTAGCCCTGCGTTCATGAGCCCCGCGGCGGTGGCTGACACCTCCTCGTAGAAGGTTTTCCAGCTTGCGTCCCGATATTTTCCCTCCCGCTTGACCTTTACGCAGGTCTTGTCGCTCCACATCGAGGCGCGGTCCCTGAAAAGTTTGGGAAGAGTCATTATCGGCTCCAGTGAAAATTAAAGTATTACCGGAATGCTAGGTTAGGCCCGGGCGGCTGTCAATAGAGAGGAGGCGAAGTCAATTAACGGAAAATGCCGGGTAAAGGCATTTTCCCCTGCATGGCCGATATCTATTTGATTCCAATCCGTGCTATAGTGAACTACAGACCGGGGAGTTATCGAATGCGTCCGCCAAAAGGCGTTTTTTTTATAATTTTGCCGGTGGCGCTCTTTGCGGCGATGCTCTTTACCCTCTGGGCTATCGAGAGGGGCAAGATTAAGGGTTTGTCCGTAAATAGACCTTTCGGAAATCGCGCCGGATTTTGAGAGCGGTTTTGTCGCGAAGATTGAGCAAAACCGCAGGCGTAGTTGTTCTACGTCGAGGTTTTGCGATTGATGAGCGGCAAAAACGGGCCAAAAGCCGGATGCGAGAACGAAGGTTTTCTTTACGGATAAGCCCTGAGTCCCGCCACGGCGCTTACGGGATGTCAGTCGATCTCCACCAGATTGTAGGCCCGCTGTCCGGCTCCCATCTTTTCGGCGTGAGCGAGCTGTATAGACCAGTCGGCGTTGGGATGGACGCCGAGGAATTTGTCTTCTCCGGGGGCGTGGCCGGACTTGAGGGCGCTGTTAACAAGGCCCTGACGGCTGTTGACGAGATCCGCCGAGGCCTGATCGATGGCGACAGGGTCGGTTGAAGAGAGTATTCCGATATCCGCCACCAGCGGTGAATCGGCGTTGGGCATGCAGTCGCAGGCGGGGCTTATCTGGGTGAGGAAGTTGAGGAAGACGGCTTTGTCTTCTTTTCCGGCGAGAGCGCCCTTTGCGTACTCCGCCATCTTCTCCTGCATCGAGGAGGGGCCTTCCGTCCACTGTATCTGAATGGTTTTGGACGGACAGACGATGATGCACTGGCCGCACCCGGCGCACTTCTCGGGGTTTATGAGAGCCTTGCCGTTAGCGATTGCGATGGCTCCGTGGGCGCAGAATTTCCGGCATACCGAGCAGCCGACGCACCCCTTGGCCTTTATCTTCGGCGCGATCTTCGAGTGCATGGAGAGTTTTCCGTGGCGGGCGGCGGTGCCCATGCCCAGATTTTTAATCGCGCCGCCGATGCCGGAAAGTTCGTGGCCCTTGAAATGGGAGAGGACGACCGCAGAGTCGGCGTTCGCGAACTCGGAGGCTATGGCGGTCTTTTTGTAGTGCTTGCCGTCTATCTCGCGCTCCACGAAACTTTGGCCGCGAAGCCCGTCGGCGATTATGAGCGGGGCTCCAACCACCGCGTAATCGAAGCCGTGGGAGACCGCGAGGGTCAGATGGTCTACGGCTTCCGACCTTTTGCCCGCGTAGAGGGTGTTGGTGTCGGTCAAAAAGGGCTTCGCGCCGAGAGCCTTTATCGCCTCGACCACCCTTCTCGCGAAGATGGGGCGGATGAAGGAGGTGTTGCCCTCCTCGCCGAAATGGATCTTGACGGCGGTGAGGTCGCCGGGGCGGACTCGCTCCGGAAGTCCGGCCCTGGCGAGAAGATCGTCTATCTTTTGCAGGAGGTTTTTCCTCGGCGTGGTCCGCATGCTGGAAAAATATACATCCGTGGGTGTCATAACGTCGCTCCGGTGATATTTTTTAATTACCCTTACGGGGTTTGGAATGTACCATATGAACTATCGTTTCGCTACATGAAGGCTGATGAGGAAGGTGAATCCCGGATGATCAACTTTGACGTGGGGGATAAGGCTGTGTACCCCGCGCACGGCGTAGGGGAGATACTGGCGGTCGAAAGCCGCGAGGTTATGGGACGCAAGATGATGGTCTACGTAATGCGCATACTGGACCGCAACATGACCATCACCATTCCCGTCTCCAAGTCCATTGAAGTAGGTCTTCGCCCGGTAATGAACATCGACGAGGTGGACGAAGTCTTTCTTGTGCTGAAGCAGCGAAGAAAAGTTATCGAGGGCCAGACCTGGAACAGGCGTTTTCGGGAGTATTCCGACAAGATACGCACCGGGTCGGCGCTTGAAATCGCGCAGGTTTTGAGGGATTTATATATTTTGCGCTCCGGCAAGGCTTTGTCCTACGGCGAAAAGCGGATGCTTACCACCGCCATCGAGCTGCTCTCTCAGGAGATAGCGGTTGCGAGGGGGCAGGCGGCCAGCGCGGCTCAGGAACAGATACTTTCAGCTTTTGGAGATGTTGGGGGATGACCGTTTGAATGTAATTCTCTACCGCTTTTTTCTTGTTCTCTTTTTGATTCTGGCAGGCTACTTCGCCGGGCCGAACATCTTCACTTTCTCGGGAGACCCCGCCGGGGTGGGCGCGGTGCTGGGAACCCTGCTGGGTTTCGTGGTGCTTCTTGTCGAGCGCGCGGTTAACCGGACGCCCCCCCACATAATGCTGGGCGGCGGTCTCGGGGCACTCTCCGGCATCGGCGTGGCGCTGGCCTTCGCCTACATGGTGGACCTGAGGGCTTACCCCGCGCTTCTCACCCTCGCCATCGTTGTCTTTCTCGGCCACCTCGGCTTCGTTATCGGGATGAGGTCGGTCAGATCCTTCAAGCTGGCCACCGCCAAGACCGGCATGGCCGCGGCTTCCAACCCCAAGATTCTCGACACCTCCGCCATCATAGACGGCCGCATCGTCGAGATGGTGGAGCTCGGCTTCGTCGGCGGCCCCCTGGTGGTGCCCCAGTTCGTGCTGCAGGAGCTTCAGGGCATCGCCGATTCCACCGACCCTCTCCGCAGGGCGAGGGGAAGAAGGGGCCTCGGGGTCCTCGAAAAGCTGAATACTATGGAAGGCGTTGAGGTCAACGTCGTGGACGAAGACTTCCTCCGCATAAAAGAGGTCGATCAGAAGATCGTCGCGCTCGCCAAGCTCAAAGGGGCCACCATCGTCACCACCGATTTCAACCTCGCCAAGGTCGCGGAGCTTCACGGCATCAGGGTGATGAACGTGAACGAACTCTCTCAGGCCCTGCGCCCCGTCGTACTTCCCGGCGAGCCGCTGCGAGTCACGATACAGAAAGAGGGCAAGGAGCCGGGGCAGGGCGTGGGCTACCTCGAAGACGGGACGATGGTCGTCGTCGAGGAGGGGTATGCGCGCATGGGTGAATCTATCCGCGCCGTGGTCACCTCCGTTCTCCAGACCAGCGCGGGTAGGATGATCTTCACCAAGGCCCCCGAGGATTCCGAAGAGGTGGTGGACGTCAAGGAAAGGCGAAAGGTTTGGCGCAGGTCCAGCTAGGCGCCTTTGCAATTGTAACCGCGGCTGGTTTCGGCAGGAGAATGGGGACCGGCGTTCCCAAACAGTACCTCTCCCTCGGCGGTAAACCCGTCCTCGTCAGAACCATCCAGCGAATCTCCTCCTGGCCCGGCCTCAAGGGCATCGTAGTTACCGCTCCCCCCGATTCCGTCAGCGAAACAGAGACCCTTCTCCGCGAGGAGGGGCTCTTGAAAGTGCTGCGCGTTGTCCCCGGAGGGAGTGAGCGTCAGGAGTCGGTCTTCCTCGGACTCAAGGCTCTAACCGAGGCGGGAGATGACGACATCGTCTTCATCCACGACGGCGTCCGGCCCTTTCCCCCCGTAGAAAAATTCGACGAGCTTTGCCGCGCGGCCATGCCGGACGGCGCGCTCTTCGCCCTCACCGCTACCGACACCGTTAAGCTCTGCGAGGAAGGGGCTGTTACCGGCACCCTCGACCGCACGAAGATAAAGCTCGCCCAGACCCCCCAGGCCTTCCCCTATTCCCTTATCCTCGACGCGCACAAAAGCTGCGCGCAAAAGCGCATTCCCGCCACCGACGACGCCTCCCTGGTAGAGGCTTACGGCAGAACCCCCCGCGTGGTGGAGGGGACGAAGGAAAACGTCAAGATAACCACCCCGGAGGACCTAAGGATGGCGGACAGCAATTTCAGGACTCCGGGGCTTTCCATCGGCCACGGCTACGACGCCCACCGCCTCGTCGAGGGACGCCCCCTGATCCTCGGCGGGGTGACCTTCGAGCATCCTCTCGGGCTGCTCGGCCACTCCGACGCCGACGTAGTCGCCCACGCGGTCGCCGACGCCTGCCTCGGCGGTGCGGGGCTGGGCGACCTCGGGCGGCATTTCCCCGATTCCGACATGAAGTGGAAGGGGGCCGACAGCCTGAAGATTCTTCAAAGGGTGGGGGAGTTGGTCAGGGAAAAGGGACTCAACGTCCTTCGCGTAGACGTAACCGTCATAGCGCAAAAGCCCAAGCTCGCTCCGTTCATCTCGAAGATGGAAAAGAACCTCTCGGCCGCGCTCGGTCTCCCGGAAGGCGGAGTCACCGTAAAGGCTACGACGACGGAGGGGATGGGGTTTGAAGGTAGGCAGGAAGGGGTCAGCGCCCATGCGGTGGCTTTGCTCTCTTGACGGCTTCGGCTTTTGCCGCGGGGCTTCGTCGCTACTCGCTCGCGCTCCTTGCCGTAGGCACGCTACTGTCTTCGTCGCGCTCGCTGCGGGCTCCTCGCCCGGCGACAAAATCCAAAGCCGTTGAAAACACTTTTCCGTCATTCTCGCCCAAAGGGCGGGAATCCAGCGGCTTTTAGCTGTAAAAACATAAATGGTTTTAAATTAGTTGCGTAGGATGAGCTTCAGCCCACCAAAACAATAACGTCCCGTTCCCTTATAATTTCAAAAGCGCAACAATTACAAATAGTTAAACATGGTGGGCCGAGCCCACCCTACCTGCTGTATCAAAAATTCAGTGTTTTTCGAGAAACTCAAAGCCTCGAAAACTTTGTTAACAATCTTGAACTTGCACTGTTTGGCTAGATTCAATCCAACCCACATCGTGCAGACGACGCAGAGCCACTTGAATATGCTTGGGAGTGAAAAGGTTCTGCTTTCGTTCGTTCCAAGCCGCAATACTGGCACGCACTTTATCCAAATCAGAGGCTATAGAAGGGCTCTCGTGGCAAACCCAGTGAACAGTGGATAGTAATTCCATACCGTAAGGTGTCTCAAAACCTTCGATCAAAGCGGCAACACGGTCAAGATGCTCTGTTCCGGTTGAGTCACCAGCCAACTCTGCATCAGCAATCTTCACAGCATCTGGGAGCAGATGGATTTGCGCCTTGCGGCTTCTATCGCCATAACCTCGAATGTAGTGCCCTTCGAGTCGTTGCAAGACGTGATTCAAATTGTCGGCATAGGGGCCATACTTCATCTTGGCGAAACGTAGACGAAGAGGCTCACCTCCCTCTTGCAGGAAATAGGCCAGCTTTTGAATCTCAAGTAGGGTTAGTTGATAGCCAGGAGCACAATAGCGCTCTATGAGTTTGATAAAAAGCGCCCGTGATCTGGTCATGCCGGGGTCTTTCGTGTTTATCTTGATCTCGTCGGGTTTTGGGGCGTCACCGGGTGCGAACAGCAGGACTTGAACTTCATCAAGGTTGCTGAAAGCGTTTTCGATGAGCGGTTTAACCTCACTCCATTCGAGACCTCCAAGTCCGCAACCAAGAGGTGGGATCGCTATCGACCGAATGGACCGTGTTTTGACCTCTTCAACAAGGGCAACCAGCCCTCTTTTTATGTCCTCTATTTTTGATTTGCCCTTCCAGTGACGCTTGGTAGGGAAGTTTATGATATATTTTGGGTTTACCAGCCGACCAGTTGAGAACACAAACATCTTGCCGGGAACCACCTTCTGGGCTTTACAAGCACGTTCATATGCAGTGAAATTCTCGGGATAGGTCTGTTTAAATTGCAGAGCTATCCCTTTGCCCATGATTCCAACACAGTTAACTGTATTGACAACGGCTTCGGCTTCAGCCCCCAGCAAATTTCCGCTTACGATTTTGATCATTAAACCACCGTTAATAGTACCAATTAGGTCTCACCTCTACCGGTGGGACATGACCTATGCCGGATGCCTGTAGCAGGCTTTCGACTCGCGTCTTTGTAGGCTGGTTATATACACCTATACATAAAATAACACTCCAAGGGCATGAAGCGTGAATCAAAAATTCAGCCTGTCGCCTGCGTGATCGATCATTATCTTCCTGCGTATCAGCCCAATATCTAGCTTCCATCAGTGGCCAGTCAATTTCATTAAGATGAACCAAATCGTCGTAATAGCTTGTAAACTGCATGATGCCATGTCCATCCGTAAAGACGTAACGAAGGCCCGCACCGACAACATTTTGGATGGTTGTCACAAGATAAATAATAGGAGCAGGCCCTCCATTGTAGCCTTCCACATTTCCGCGTTGAAGAGAGCACAGCATCGGAGATCGCGGGGCAAAGTAGAAGGGAACGTAGTCATGTACGTTACCCATCGGTCCGCAAACGACGGGAGTTGCTGCACGTTGGTTCTGAATACTCGCATGGTGTATCGGATGATAAACCGGGGCATTGGGGGGCTGGTTGTTGGGCGCGAAGAGACCACCTAGCTGGAGGATACCTGCCAGATTATCTAGATGCGTAATCCGAAAAATAAAAGTTGGGTTTGGAACCACCCCTGTCATGGGTCTCTCACGAAAATTTTGAACACACTAATTAATCATAGCAGATGAAATAAAAACCATCCATCGCTCTTGAAGGCCAATCGATAACTGTGGTGGTAGTATCCACCTACCGAGTACGCGCCGAATTAACAGTTGTTTTTTTATATCTTCGGCCCGATTCTTCCCTTGAGCCTGAGCACGGCGGAAGTATGAAGCTGGCTCACCCTCGATTCGGTGATTCCGAGCTCTATTCCCACCTCTTTCATCGTCTTGTCTTTGTAATAATAGAGCGAAATGACCTGCCGTTCCTTGTCGGGGAGAGAGTGGATGTGTTCGGCGAGAAGTATTCTGACCTCTTCTTTTTCCAGCACGTTCAGCGGCCCCCTCTCGGGGGAATCGGGGATGAAGGCACCGAGTTCGGCTTCCTCCTCCTCGCTTTCCTCGGATTTTGGCCTGTTGAGCGAGAGAAGGGAGAGGCCGCGGGCCTTCGCGAGGAGGTCGCCGAGTTCCTGGATGGTTATACCCATCTCTTTGGCGATTTCGTCGTGGGTGGCTGTTCTTCCGAGTTTCTGTTCGAGTTCCCGGACGACCTTGGCGAGTTCCTTTTCCTTGCGCCGCATCGAGCGCGGAGCCCAGTCCTGCTGCCGGAGGTAATCGAGCATAGCCCCGCGTATGCGGAACTCGGCGTAGGTGTGGAACTTGACGCCCCTGTCGGGGACGAACTTGTCTATCGCGTCGATAAGGCCGAGGACGCCGGTGTTGATGATATCTTCGACCTCGATGCATGCCGGCAGGCGCAGACACAGCCTTTCGGCTATGAATTTGACCAGTGGGGAATACTCCCTGATCAGTTCGTCCCTACGGTCCAATGAGTTGGACGACGCTATGGCGTTCCTCCCGTCGATTACTGACGAGGCATGAGGTTTTACTGGCGCGCAAGGTACGGCAATTTAGCAGTCGCCAGACACCCTGTCAATTACTACGAGGTGTTGAAAAACTGTTGCGAGACCCGTTTTCTTCGTCGCGATTCGCTTCTCGCTCGCCTAACGCCCGGTTATGTCTCGCTTCTCGCTCTGCGTCTCCTTGAAACCGGGTCTTCTCTCGACGTTTTTCAACAACCTCTTACTGTAGCGCTATCGTCATCGTGGAGTAACCGGAAGGGTCCGCAGGCGGTATTGGCAGTGCCCGGAAATGCCATTTTATGTCGGGAATGGAATCGTTGAGGCGGGAGGCCACCCCCTCCAGGATTGTCTGCATGGGGCGGGTCATCGGCTTGGGGGCGACGACGACGACCTCGACGGTGTCGTCGAGGACTTTGTAGAGCATCCCTGTGACGCGGGGGTATCCGCTAAGGACGGTGGAAAGGTCTTCGAGGATGGTGAGAATTACTTCGGCCCTGTGACCGGAAAGAAAGGGCCGCCGGGGGTTCGGCAACTCCCTGTGTTCGCGTAGCGCCTTTCGCTTCATTGCGGCCTTTCGTCTCTGGATGGAAAGACGAATACCGTTTTTGTGAATGGCTGATGAATGTCTCGTTCTCATAGTAAAAGGATACCTCACCATTTTGAAACCACAAATCCCATACTTGCTTGACGCTTAAGCCCTTTGTCTGTTCAAATACCCAATTGTTTTAACCCCGAAACAAACCGGAGTTGTCTGCCTTGGATGAACTTCTCGACCGCGTGCTGAGGCGCTATCTTTCGGCTGGTCTGACCCGCCGCGAAGCCGAGGTTTTTCTCGGAGCCTACGCGCGTTACCTCTCCGGCGAGAGCGCCGGGGTGGAGTGGGGGAAGATAGGCGTGCCCGAAGCCGGCGACCTTGCCTCTTTACACGAAATCGAGGAAGCTGGCTACGAAGAAAAAGGCAGGCGGCGGATGGAAGAAGTCGCCTGGGTGGTTCTGAACGGGGGGCTGGGGACCTCCATGCGCATGACCCGCGCCAAGAGCCTTCTCGAAGTGAAGGAGGGGCTTACTTTTCTCGACCTTATCGCCCTCCACGTTCTTTCCATCCGAAAGGAATACAAGGCGGACATTCCCCTCGTCTTCATGAATTCCTTCGCCACCCACGAAGACACCGTCAGGGCGCTTTCCAGGTACCCCCTTTCGGTAAAAACAAAAGGCGGGGAGGAACTCCCCCTCGATTTTCTCCAGAACCGCTACCCCCGCATACGCGAAGACAACAAGGACTTTTTCAAAGACCCCTGCGACCCCGCCGGGTGGGCCCCCCCCGGCCACGGCGACATCTACGAATCCCTGAATATCTCAGGAACCCTGAAAAAGTTGCTCGACGCCGGCAAGGAGTGGCTTTTCGTCTCGAACGCCGACAACCTCGGGGCCTCTCCCTCCCCCTCGATTCTCGGCTTTATCGCGGAACGTAAAATTCCCTTCGCCCTCGAAGTGACGCAGCGGACCTTTGTTGACGTAAAGGGGGGAACGGTGGTCAGGCATGGCGGCGTCCTTGAGCTTCTTGAGATAGCGCAGGTCGACTCGGCCCACGCCGAAGAATTTCAGGATATCGAAAGATTCCCGGTTTTCAATACGAACAACCTCTGGATAAACCTCAAATGCCTTAGCGCCCGGCTCGAAAACGGCGGGCTCACCCTTCCGCTCATCGTCAACCGCAAGGTTGTCGAAGGCGTCCCGGTCGTGCAGCTTGAGACGGCAATGGGGGCGGCGATAGGCAGCTTTCCCGGCGCGGCCGCGATAGTCGTGCCGCGGAAGCGCTTCGCTCCGGTCAAGACCACCAGCGATTTTCTGGCGCGCCGAAGCGATCTCTACCTGCCCGGCAAGCATTCCCCTCTTGAGATATCGAATCTCAAGAAAAACAAGACAGGCTTCATAACCGTGGACCTCGACCCGGAGTTCTTCGGCGGGGTGGACGACCTCGACCAGCGCATTCCGCATCCTGTCAGCCTGGTTGACGCGGATTGCTTCGTGGTGCGCGGAGATGTCCGCCTGGGCAGATCCGTGGTGGTGCGCGGCCCGGTGAAAATAGACAACGTCGGAAAACCTCCCCTCGTAATTCCTGACGGAACCGTTCTGGAGGGCAGATGCTGCGAAGGATAGTAACGGCCGCCCTGCTGCTTTTGCTCGCGGCTTCGGTCGCGGCGGCTTCCTTCCGCCACGGCCCCGTCCTCCTCGGAGGTGTGCCCGAAAACCTTGAAAAGCCCTTGGCTGTGGCCGACAAAAGCGCGTCTATGCAGGAGAAACTCCCCCCGCAGATCGTTTCAGCCGCGCAGTCCATACTCGCCTCGGGAAAATCCGTCCTCCTTGTAGGCCACACGGATTCAACCGGCCCGAAGCTCCTCAACCGCTCGCTCGGCCTCCAGTACGCGGTGAATATGTCCCACCGGCTGGCGAGCGCGCTGAAAGCGGACGCCTTCAGGTTCGTCTGCGCCTCGGCGGGCGAAAGCAGCGAGCGAAAAGACGGCTGGGTAGAGCTTTTCGGGATCGTTCCTCCACCCGAACCCGCGCCTCCGCCGAAAAGCGCCGTCGTCGTCCTCGAACCCCGGCCCGAGGAGGGCGCGGGCGGCACGGTGACGCTATTGAAAGACGGCAAGGTGAGCAGCCTCCTTTTCGCCAGCGAGGGCGCGGAGGGAATCACCATCTGGAGGGCGCTGACCGACGACGTTCTTCTTACCTACGATCTGCCCGCCAGGCAAGACCTCCTTGTATACGGCGGCAGGTACAGGGAGCAGGATTTCACAGGGAAGACCACCTTCGACAGGTTTCTTGAGAGCGAAGGGCTGGGTATAAAGATCGAGTCGGTGGAAAGCGGCTGGGCGCGGCTTTCGGGAAAGGTTCCGGCGGGACTTTCCAACGTGACGGTGTTGGCGGGGCCTGTGCCGTACCCCGCGGGAGTCGAAAACGGAAAATTCGAGGTTAACGTGGCGCTCCTGCCCTACGCGCTTCCCGTATACGTTCAGGGGGTGGACGCAAAGGGAAAAATCGTCGCTGGGCAGATTGTGGAATTGCCCGCCTCGGCCGAAGAACCTCCCGACCTTCTGGCCATACTGGTCTGGGACGGCGAGAAAGCGGATCTCGACCTCCACGGCTGGATCTCGGCCGGACACACCCAGCCGCAGGATTCCGATCCCGAGATTTCCTCGACCGCCGCCAGCGGAGTGAGTCTTCTTTTCGACGGCGACGGACTCGGCAGGGCCAGCGCGCTGTCGGCGAAAAACGCCGAGCGCCTGGAGATAGAGGTCACCTGCTTCAACGATTTCGGCGGGGGCGCGAGGGCATTACTGTACGTCTATGAAAAGCCCGGCGACAAGCTGAAGAGGGCGGGAATGATAATCGGTCCCAGAGAGATATCCGGCGAGGGGTCGCGTTGGCTCGCTCTTCGTCCCTGAGCCGTCTTCGGGCGGGAAGCAAGATGGCGGTCAAAATCCGCCGACTATTGAAGGAACGGACATGAAGCGAATAGCTCTATTCTTTTTTATCTTTTTAATGGCTCTGACGGCATTTGGCCCGTGCAAGAGTGTCTTCGCCGGTGAGGCGGAGGACGCCGCGAAGGCCGAGACCGCCGTCAAGAACTTCGAGGACAGGCTCGAAGGGCTTTCAAAAGAGCTCGCCTCCATACGTCTGGAGCTTGAGGGGCTTACAAAGGAGATGCTGGAGGGAGAGACCGGCGTCGCCCAGATTTTCCTGAAGGCGAAAGCGGGAGATTTGACGGACAAGAGCGTTTCCCTTTCCATAGACGACAAACTGCTTTTTTCGCGTCCCCTGACGCCAGCCGAATTGAACGTCCTCGGTTCCGAGCTGCCCCTCGAACTCGGAAAGATGCGCCTCGGCGCGGGCGACCACAAGGTGCTCTTGCAGGTGCTCGGCAGCCCGCCGGACGAGCCGTCGAAGATGCCCGTGACGAGGGGTAAACAAAACACCTGGATTGTAACGGTTGAAGACGGCAAGGCCGGATGGAACGCAGAGTAACCCTTTTAGTTATAGCGCTCGTCGTCCTCGCCGCCGCCCCGGCCCTGGCGATAGCCCCCCAGAAGGAGGGGCTGTCGGCCGCGGTGGGAGAGCGGTGGGAGGACGCACTGCGCCTTTTGCCCTCCGACGAAAAGGCCGGAAGGGCGGAGAAATATTTCAGGGCTCTGGCCCTCTACAACAGCGGCTTCGTGCCGGAGGCGGTCAAGCTCTTCGGAGCCCTCAGCTCCTCCAAGGGGGCTTTCAACGGCCCGGCCCTCGAAAAACTCGTTAAGTACGAATACGACCGCGGCAATTACGGCGAAGTAGTGAAGTATTTCAAGGCCAGCGAGGGCAGGAAGTTCATGGAGCCGGATTCGGTCTTCTATCGCGTCGGGCAGAGTCACTTCATGCTCGGACAGAACGCGGACGCCAAAGCCAGCCTCGAAAAGACCGCCGACGGGAATTTTCACCCCTACGCCCTCGTCACTCTGGCGCAGATAGCTTACGGCGAGGGAGACGTGTCGAAATCCATCGAGATCTTCGACAAGGCGATGGACAAGCTCAACTCGCTTCCGGACAGGGAGGTCCGCCGCGCTCTCGCCGACGATATCCGCCTCCGCAGGGGGAGGATAATCTATCAGGCCTCGATTACCTCCGAAAACGTCACCAAAGACCAGGCTGAAAAGCTGCTGAAGCTCGCCATAAGCCAGCTTTCGCTGATTAAGGAGGGCTCGCCCCACTACGCGGACGCCCTCAGGACGATCGGTTGGTGCAGCCTTGAAATGGGCGACAAGGTGAGGGCTCTGGCCTCTTTCGAGACCGCGATGGCGATAGACCCGCAGAACGCCCACGAGGACCAGTGGGCTATAGGAAGAACTCTGGAGAGAAACGAGTTTTACGAGGACGCGGCGGAGTATTACGCCAACGCCAGAGCTACCGCCGAAGAGTGGGCGGTGACCTGGGAGGGGGCGAGTTTCGGCGAGGTCGTTCCCACTCCCGCGCAGATTTCCCTGGGCTGGAAGTTTCTTCAGGAGGAAGAACTCGCCGCCGTAAGGCGCGCGGTGGAAACCCTCTCGAATGAGTTCGCTCTCTCCGAAGAGTCCGCAGTGCTGAAAGGCGCGCGGCTCGACAACGTGGAGAAGTCGCTTGACGAGCAAAAGAACCTGATGGACGCCATCGAGGCCGAACTTGTCAAGATGGACAAGGATCTTTACGAGTACCTCGACGTTATACAGGTCGGCTCCCTCTTCCCGAAGGAGGACCGCCCGAGAATCGAAGGGTTGATGTTGCGGCAGGACAGGCTCGTCGCGGCCCTTGAGTGGACCGAGAGGGCCATTTACGCGCTTTCCTCCACGCTTGGCTGGGACAACGCCCCCGCGGCGTTAAAGGCGAGGGTGGAGAAGATGTGGCAAAAGCTCGAAGAGGCCGGAGCGAGTCTGTCCGACGGTCAGCTTGAGTTTCTCGAAGGTCTGAAGGCCAGGGTCTCGGTGCGTGAAAAAGAACTGATGCGAATACTGGACTCAAGGAAGAACGAATCCGTCTCGCTCAGGGAGCCCCAGAAAAAAGCCAGGGAACTGCTGGCGTTAAAGAGGGAGGAACTGGGGAAAACCTCCCACAGGATAGCGGAAGTAAAGGTCCGTTACGAGGCGGCGAAAGCGAAGCTGGACGAACTCGTAAAAGAGATGGATTTGTCGATGTCCGCCGTCGCCAGGCAGGAGCTTGTCGAAAAAAAGCAAAAGGCCAAGACCCGCGCCGACCAGTACGCTCTCGACGAAGCGCAGTCTTTGCACCTCTACCAGAAAGAACTGGAAAAATCGGGGGATGGAAGTCAATGAAGAGGTTTTCCCTAATCCTTGTCTTCCTCGCCTTTCTGGCGGGCTGCGCGGCGGCCCCTCCGGCTGAGGAGCCCGCTGTGGCTGCGCCCGCTCCCGTCGCCGAAGCTCCCGCCGCCCCGGAGAAAAAGCCGACCGTCGAGGAGACTACCGAGAAGATACGTCAGGAGAGGCCCAAATCCCTGAAAGACGCGCGTGAAAAGGCGGCCGAGAAGATCGCCCTGCTGGAGGAGAAGCGCAAGACCGGCGGAAAGAAGAAAAAAGCCGTGAGTGAAAGCTCGGTGATGAAGAAGTATCAGGATCTCCTCGCCCTCCCCGGAACCCCGGAGGCCAGAAAGCCCGAGATTCTTCTTCGCCTTTCGGAGCTGGCCTACCGCGAGGAAGAATCGGCGCTAAAAAAATCCTTCGAGGACGGCTCCGAGGGAGAGATACTTCCGGGCGACCGCTACCCGCGCTCGATAGTTTTCTACCGCCAGCTCGCAGACAACTACCCTAAGACCGAGCAGGCGCTTACGGCCATGTACAACCTGGGCTATCTCTACGGCGAGGAGGGCGAGATTGTCCTCTCCGCGCGCTATTACGGCAAGGTTCTGGAGCTTTCGCCCGATACCCCCTACGCCACCGAGATTCACATGCGCATGGGGGAATCCGCCTTCAACCTCGGCCAGTACAAGGAGGCGGTGAAGCAGTACGGCCAGGTTCTGGCGAGCAAGCGCGAAGAGTACCTGCAAAAAGCCCTCTACAAGCTGGGGTGGGCGCACTACAAGCTGGACGAGTACGGGGCCGCCGTCGAGGTCTTCAGCAGGATACTGGACGACGAGAAGGAATCGCGCGAAAACCTCAAGACCGAGACGCTCGACATAACCGGGAGGAACTTCGTAGAGTGGGGCGGGGTTGAGGGGTTGAAGAAGTACCTCGCGGGAAGGGAGGCGGGCAAGAAGTACGGCGACCTTCTTTACCGGAAGGTCGGCGACCTCTATATGGAAGCCAGCCGCCACGCGGACGCAGTGGCCACTTACACCGCCGCCATAGAAGCCTACCCCCTGACCACGCTCGCCCTCCACATGGAGCAAAACGTCATCACCGCGTATCTTGCCCTCCAGAACGCCGAGGCCGCCAACGCAAGGCGGCAGAGCTGGTACGAGCGCTACCGGCCGGCGACTCCCTGGGACGAGGCCAACGGAGCCGCGCTGGGGCAGGAACGGGACAAGATGCTGGAAAAGGGGCTTCGCCTCGCGGCAATCTACCGCCATTCGAGGGCGCAGCGGGGAGAAGAGGCCATAAACGCCTCAATTCAACAGTACGAACGCTACCTCGAACTCTTCGGAATGAACACCGAGGACGGCTACGAGATGGCCAACTCCGGCGCGCAGGCTTACAAGGAGGCGGGGCAATTCAGAAAGTCCGCCGACCTCTACTCGAAGGTGGCGGAGGCGGGCGATTTCACCTCACACCGCGAAAACGCCTCTTACCGGCGCGTCGAGGTGCTTGGACTTCTGTTCAAGCAAGACCCGTCGTGTCTGGACGAATACCTTGCGGCGCACTGGCGCTACGTGGAACTGAACCCCGAGTCGGAACTCGTTCCCAAGCTGCTCTTCGCCGCCGGAGAGATAGCTTTCGAGGCGGAGAGGTTCCCCGCGGCGAGAGAGGCTTTCGTGAAGCTGGTGGAGGAACACGGCGGAAACGCGATGAACGCCGACGCCACCGAGAGGGTCGCGAGGTCATATTTTCGCGAGAACAATTTCCCCGAAGCCGAGGAATGGGCGAGGAAGGTAAAGAAGAAAAAGCCTTCCGGAGAGACTCTCGACCGGGCGCTGAAGCTGATCTCCTTTTCCGTCTTCAAGCAGGCGGAGGAAGCCGAGGCCGCCGGCGACCTGAACATGGCCTCCAAGCACTTTTTCCGCCTCGTCGATGAATTCCCCGAGGGGGAGGCCGCGCAGATAGCCCTCTACCGCGCCGCCGAAGCCCTTCGCAAGCTCGGCAAGGAGGAGAAGGCGGCGGCGGTCTACAAGCGGCTCGCCGACGAATACAAGACCTCCCGTTTCGCTCAGTCTGCGCTCACCCTCTCCTCGGAGATTCTTTCCTCCCTCGGAGACTGGAGCGGGGTCGCCGAGAACTACGAAAACCTCTACAGGCTGACTCCCGACGCCCCGGACGCTGCGGGATATCTCTTCAAGGCCGCGACGGCGCGGGAAAAGGGCTCCGAGGACGAAAAGGCCATAGCCCTTTTCGACGAGTTCATGGCCAAGTACCCGGCTGACGGGAGGAAGGCCGAGATTCTCTACCGTCAGGGGCTTATGCTCGACAAGGGCGGCAAGTCCGACAAGGCTTCGGAGAAATATCTGCTTGCCTGGAACACTCCCGCCGAGGGCGACGCGGCGCTATTCCGGGCCAAGGCCGCTCTGGTGCTGGCTGACAAGGAGCTTGTCTCCTTCCGGGCGGTAGAGCTAAAGGGAGACCTCGAAAAGGCCCTGGAGATGAAGGAGACGCACCTCGACGTTGCTTTGGAGCACCTTCTCAACGCCGCCACCCTGCCTTTTTCAGAGACCCTTTCGGAAGCGCTCTTCAGGGCGGGCGAGGGGTTCGAGCAGATGAAGGTCGCCCTGCTCGAATCCGAGCGCCCCGCCGGGATGACCCCGGAAGAGGAAGAGGAGTACAAGCTGCTTTTGGAAGACAAAGCCTTCCCGCTCGAAGAGCGAGCCATCGAATTCTATAAAAAGGGCGTGGACGCCGCCCGGCTGGCCGGAATATGGAACGGGTGGATAGAGAAAATCTACGCGAGGATGGAAAATCTCCTTCCCTGGGCGTTCTTGAGGGTTGAGGAAGCCTCTCTGGCCTCTCCGCCTCTTCCTTTTCCCGGCAGGGAATGGGAGGGGGGCAAATGAGAAAGCTTTTCCTTCCTCTGGCGCTTCTTTTGGCCGTCTCCCTCACCGCCTGCGTCTCCGCTCCGCCCGTGGTTCCCGAGGGCGCTCCCGGCGAACCCGGGGCGGAGGCCGCAAAGGAAGCCGTTGCCGGAGAGGTTGCGGCCGAGGGTAAGGCAAAAGCGGGGGAGAGCGTTGCAGGTCAAGCTCCGGCAGGAGGGGAAGCCACTCCTCCCGAAGCCGTGATCGAAGGCGTGGCTGCGCCCGTTCCCGAAGAGGGCGCCGTTCCCGCTCCCGCCGCCCCGGTTGTTCCCGCCGCTCCGCCTCCCCCCGACCTCGCGGCCCTCACTGCCGAGGCGAACAAAAACTTCGCCGAAGGATACCCGAACACCGCCCTTGAAAAGATTCTGGTAGTCGTGGCGAAAGACCCCGCGTATCCGGGCGCGAAGTTGCTGCAGGCGAAGATCTATTACGTCCTCGGGGACTCCGCCGACGGACTCCCGCTCCTTGCCGAGCTTATCCCGAAGGGCGAGGGGGGACCCGAGGCGCTCGACACTTACGTCAGGTGGAACGAAAGACTGGGAAAGACCGGCGAAGCCGTCGCCTTCCTCGAAAAGCTGGCCTCCGAGTTCCCCCAGCCGCCGGACGATCTTCTGGGGTCTCTCGGATGGTGCTACTACTCCCTCGGCGATTACCCGAAGGCTATTTCGACGTGGGAAAAGATAGGCGACCCGGCCCAGTCCCTGAAATACGCCCTCATCCTCTCCCGGCTTCATTATGTGAACGGCGACCTCACCGGCGCTGAACGCTGGGCCAAAGAGGCGCAGAACAATACGGATCCGCTTCTGGCGCGGCGCGGAAAACTCGCCCTCGCGGAGGTTTTTCTCGCGAGGGGAAGAGCCTCCTCTTCCCGTACGATTCTCGAAGAGATCGTCGCCGAAGCGCCCGAGGATTACGAGACTCTGAACGCCCTCGGTCTGCTGGATATCCGCCAGGAAAAGCAAAAAGAGGCGAAGGAGGCGTTTTTAAAGGCCAGCGAGGCAAACCCCGCGCGCCCGGAGGCCTTCAACAACCTCGGGCTGGTGCAGAGGGCGGGCGGCGAGCACAAAAGCGCCGAGGAAAACTACAGAAAGGCGCTCTTTGTCGATGGCAACTTCGCCCCTGCGTTAAAGAATCTGGCCGTGCTGTACGAAAAGTACATGGGACGTTTTCAGGACGCCATTCCCCTCTACGAGAAATACCTGACGCTTCGGCCCGCCGACGAGGAAGTCCAGAAATGGCTCAAGGCGGCCAACCGGCAGGCTGGAGGCGGACAATGAAAATCCGCCTGAACGCTCTCGGGGGGGTAGCCCTTTTCGCGCTTTTCCTGACGCTTCCGGCGTCCTTCGCGGCGGGCGCGGAAACAAAGGAAAAGCCCGCGACAGAACAGGTGAATATAGAAGAGGGGCAGAAGATTCAGGTCCAGATGCAGGACGTGGAGATACGAGGAGAGTTGGAGCGGCCGGAAGTATTCTATATCATTCCCCGCCGTAAAGCCCGCATGGACCTCGGCGCCCTGCGCAAGAGTTTTGAAGAAGAGATAATGAAGCCCCTCCTGCCTGAGCCTTTCGAGGCGACCTACGGCGGCAAAAAGGGCGAAACGGAATAGAGACGACTAACGCGAGCCACAAAAGGGGCGGACGTCTGACAAGACCCAGGGAGGATTGAACCGATGTTCTCATCAATAGCAAAGTTCCTTCATGACGGCGGAACCTACATGTACTGGATCACCGCGATCATGTTTTTCGGGATCGCGGTCTCGGCGGAGAGGCTTTTCTTTCTCCTGAAGCGTTTCGACGTCGACGGAAGAAAGTTCTACACCGAGCTTCGCAGGCTGGTCGAAAACGGCGACATGGCGGCCGCGAGGGCGCTTTGCACCGACGCTCCGCTTCCCCGTATACTCGGCGCGGGTCTCGAAGTCGCGGGCAAGAGCGAGACGGCGATACAGAACGCCGTCGACGAGGCGGCTCTCGCAGTTATCCCTTCAATCGAGAAGAGAACCCCCTACATCTCGATGGTGGCGAACGTCTCAACCCTCCTCGGCCTCATCGGCACGATTCAGGGCCTCATCTTCGCCTTCGACGCGCTGGCCAACGCCGATCCCTCCCAGAAGGGCGCGCTCCTCGCGCAGGGCATAGCGATGGCCATGTACACCACCTATTACGGCCTCATGGTCGCCATCCCGCACATGATCGTCTACGCCTACATACAGGCGAAGACGACCAAGATAATCACCGAGATCGACGAGTATTCCGTCAAGTTCATCAACTTCCTGATAGCCCGTCAAAAGGGAGAATGACATGGCGGGGGAAAGCCCTTCCAAAAGGCGAAGCAGAAAACACCAGGAGATTGATCTTCCCCTCATCCCCGCGATGAGCCTGATGGTCGTTCTGGTGCCCATGCTCATCCAGACCGCGGCGTTCGTGAAGCTCTCGTCGGTTCAGCTGAACCTCCCCAGCACCGACGTCGTCACCTACGTCGATCAGCCGGTCGCGGAGCAGATGGTGCAGGAATCCATATCGGTGGCCCTTACCAGGCAGGGATTCCAGATAATCTCCGAGGATTCGACCCTCCGCAAGATCCCTCTCAGCGGTAGCACCTTCGACTTTGAAACTCTAAAGGCAGCGCTGGGCGATCTCAAACGGGGCAGGTTCTCCGGGCAGACAGCCATAATCCTCCTTGTAGACGACGGGGTCATCTACGACGACATCATCCACACGATGGATGTCTGTCGTCCGTATTTCCCCGGCGTCTCGCTGGCCGACCGCGTTCAGACCGGCGGCTAGAGTTAAGAGAGACAAAGATGGCATTTTCACCGACGAAAAAGAAAAAATTCAGCCCTTCCTCTCCGGCGGAGGTTTCCATACAGATTACCTCTCTGATGGATATCTTCACGACTCTGCTAGTGTTTCTGATGCTGAACTACGCAGGCGAGGGGGCGATCGTATCCATTGCGGAATCGATCAAGCTCCCGGCTTCACAGTCGCAGGAACAGCTTCACCCGGCCGTGGCCGTCGCCTTCAACGGCAAGTCGCTTTACGTCGATGGCAACGTCCTCATCGAAGACGTCACCCCCTACATCAACAGCGACGAAATGATGATCGAGCCGCTTTACGCAGTGTTGAACACCCAGGCCGAGAATCTGAAGAAAATAGCCGAGGTGAACAAGAACATCGATTTTACCGGCGAGATACTCCTTCAGGGAGACAGGCAGGTGCCTTTCAGGCTCCTCAAAAAGATCATCTACACCGCGGGGCAGGCTGAGTACGTCAACCAGTCCCTCGTGGTCTTCAAGGAGGAGTGATGGGCGCGTTCGGCTTCACCGGAAAATCGCGCCCGGCTCACGGGGCGTCGCACCTCCACGTACAGGTGGAGAGGGGCGGGAGCGTAGCCGGAAGACACGTCTTCGACAAGGGTTCCTTCCGCTGGGGCCCTTCAACCTCCAACGAGATGGTCTATCCCATCGAAGGGGTAAAGGGTTCCGAGGTCGTCTTCCACGCCGCGAAAGAGGGGATGGAACTCTTCGTCAGGCCTGGGATGACGGGCGAGATAACCGCCGGAAGCTCGACCCTCAAGGTCGAGGACCTCGGGGATTTCGGCCTGCTTCGGGGCAGCGCGCCGGAGCAGACCCTCCTCGTCACCGAAAAGATGGGCGGCTGGGTGGATTATCGCGGCCTGAGGGTGTTCTTCACCTTCGGCCCTGCGCCCGCTCCCGCCGTCGAGGAAAAACCCGCCGAAGCAGCCGCTCCCGCGCGCGCGCCGGTTTCGGAACAGGGCGCTCCGCAACGTCCCGCCGCGCCGCCCGCGAAACCGGCCAGGCCCGCGAAACCCTCTCTCCCCAGGGGCGAAGCTCCCGGAAGAAGATTCAAGCCGATTCCTCCGACGCCGAAACACCTCAGGCGCGACTTCATGTCGAAGGAGGACCGGCATTTTACCTACGTGGTCACCGGTCTTTACGTTTTCATGGTCATCTGCAATATCTACCTTTCCTCTATTTACGTAAAAGAGCCCCCTAAGATTGAGAAGATACCCGAGCGTTTCGCGAAGCTGATTTACGAGGCCCCTCAGGCTCAGACCCGTGTGAAAAAAGAGCTCGAGGAAAAGAAGAAGAAAGAAGAGGCCAGTCAGAAACTCGTCGAGGCAAAATCATCTTCTGCTGTCGCCGAAAGAGTTGCCGAAGCGCCCCGCGAACAGCCCAGGGCGCAGGCCGCCGAGCCTTCGGGCGGCGGTGGCGGCGGCGGTATCGAACCAACTGCGGAGCAGATGGCGCAGCGCCGCGAGGCGATACGCAAAGAAGTCTCCAAGAAGGGTCTCCTGGGCGTCCTCGGAGGCAAGGGCGGCGCAGCCGTTTCAAGGGCGCGCGGCTCCATACTCCAGGGCGGGGGAAGGTCTTCGGTCGATCTCGACAAACTGCTCGGCAGCGTGGGCGGCCTCAAGGCGGGCGCGAACGGCGGAGCCGGAGGCAGCGGCGACGGCACCGGAGGCGAGTGGAAGGGCGCGAGGGTCGAGGGCGCAACGCTCGACTCCTCCAACGTCGGAGCCTCCTCGCAGCGCGTAGCGAATCTCGAACAGAGAAAAGACACGGCGGTAAAATCCGCCGAGACCGCCCAGGTCGAAGACATAAGCATGAAGGAGGCGGTGTCGATAATAAACCGCACCGTCGAAACTTACCTCGGCGGAATACGGTATCTTTACAACAGGGAACTGCGCAAAAACGCGGAACTGGAGGGCAAGGTCACCATCGCCATCTCCATCGACCCGGAAGGCGCGGTCACCAGTGTGGAACTGGTGGAGACGACGATGAACGCCCCCGAGCTGATCGACGGAATTATCGCCCGGATAAAGCGCTGGACCTTCCCCAAGGTCGCGCAAAAGACGATAACCGTAAAATATCCCTTCGTCTTCTTTCCGAGCATGTAGGAAGGAAATCCTTTGGCCAGGCCGGCGGGAAAGAATTCAATCGCGGTTTTTCTCGCCGCCGTGCTTCTCTTCGGCGGAGGGCTCTCCTTCGCCCTTGAAACCGGAACGCAGCAGCAGACGGAGAAGTCGATCTACGCCCGCCTCCGTCTCGATTCCATCCTGAAAACCAGAAGCGACTCGGGCCTCCTCGCCTACTACAACGACAAAAACGAGCCCGCCAACTTTCGCGCCCAGGCTCTGGAAACCATCCTGAAAGACAGGCCACCCCCCCTCTCCACCAGCGAGAGAATCCTCCTCCAGAACGGCCTTGCGGCCCCCGAGCCCGAGATTCGGACGATCTCCGCCAGGCTCATCGGCACCCTCAAGGAGACCGCCCTCATACGGCAGGTTCTCGAAATGGCCGATTCCGACCCGGACCCCGGCGTCAAGGCGGAAGCCCTCATCACGACGAGGCCGTGGACGAAGATCTCGCACCTTTATTTTCTCGAAAAAGCCGTCGAGAGCGAATCGTTGAAGGTTCGCGTGGAGGGAGTCAACTCTCTGGGAAACCTTTCCGCGGGCGAGCTCAACCCCGCCATAGTCGGCAGGGTGGAGACTTTCATGGGGCAGGGGAACCCGCCGGAACTGCGAAAGGCGGCGATGGGCGCTCTCTACGTGTGGAAAAGGCTGGAGTGGGAAGACCTCAGGGATACCATGCTCGACCCGGGCGCTCCCGAAGGGCTCCGGATTTACGCGATGGAGCTTTCCGACAAGCTGCCGCAGGCCCTCCGGGTAAGAATGGACCTTCTGCGCGACGTCGCCACCTCCGAAACCTCTCTTCGCTTCGTCTGGCAGGCGTTTCGCAGGATAAAGAACACCATAAAAAACGATCTGGACCTCAACCGGAGCCTCGCGAAACTGCTTTCCACCACCACCCAGTCAAATACGGCGGTGGACGAGATCGCGAACTACCTCAAGGCACAGGGTTACACCCTCCTGCGAAGGGACGACGGCGGATGGCTGGTGCGGGGAATCTGAGGTTTTTGCGGCTCGTCCCCGCCGCGCTCCTGTTTCTACTCATCCTGACTTCTCCGGCGGCAGCTAAAACTATAATCGCGGATACCGAGTGGTCCGGCAGCGTCCTCGTCGAGGAGGATCTGCGCGTCGCCCCCGGAGCGACCCTTACCATCGCCGCCGGAACGAAAGTCCTCTTCGCCGAAGCCGTCAGCACCAAGACCGACCCCTCCTTTTTCAGCCCCCAGACGGAGATAACCGTAGAAGGAAAGCTTGTGGCCGCCGGGACCCCGGACGCGCCGGTGACCTTCGAGCCCCAGACAGGCTATTGGGGCGGAATTATCGCCGCGCCAAAGGGCGAGGTCATTTTGCGTAACGCGGTCCTCGCCCGCGCCGAGGAGGCGCTGCTGGTAGACGGCGGGACTCTTCGGGCTCAAAAAACAGTGGTGAGAGGCTCGGACTTCGGTCTGGTTCTCGCGCCTGAGAGGATTTTCGAGGGTGACGGCCTTTCGCTGGAAAGCTGCAAGGTCGGCGTCGTCGATATGGCCGGGAAGGCGGATTCGATCGCCGGGGTGACGGTGAAAGACGCGGAGGACGCAGCCTTTCTCTCCTTTGCCTATACTCGGGAAACGCCCGAAACGCCCGTTTTGCCCGAGCCGAAGGGGCCTGAAAGGGAATTCGTCGGCGATTACACCGTCGAGGGGAAAGAGAGCTGGCGCGGCGTCGTGACCATTTCCGGCAGGGTTACCGTGCCCCCCGGCTCGGTGCTGAATATCGAGCCGGGCACGAGGGTGAGGTTCAGAAAGAAAGACACCGACGGAGACAACCTCGGCGAGGGCGAGCTTCTGGTCACCGGCTCGATACGCGCCGTGGGTCTGAAGGAAAACCCGATAGTCTTCGAGTCCGCCGAGCGTAGTCCCTCTCCCGGCGACTGGGACAAGGTGAGCGTCATCTCCTCCGAAGACCCCGAAAACGTCTTTGAAAACACCCTCTTTCGCTATGGCGTGCAGGGGCTTCACGGCCATTTTTCAAACCTCACCGTCAGGGATTCGACCTTCGTGTCGAATATCCGGGCCGTGCAGTTTCAGGAGAGCGAGCGCACCACAGTAACCGGCTCCACCTTCATCGGAAACAAGCAGGCCGTCCGCTTTCGGGATTCCGCCGTAACCATCGAGAACTGTTTCTTTTCCGGGAACGATTACTCCGTCCACGCCTTCCGGGGCTCGCTCGATTTTCGGGGAAACAGGGTAATCGGCTCGAAGCTCGGGGGAATGCTGGCGAAGGAGTGCTCCCTCAAGGTTGAAAACAACCTCTTCGACCTCGGCAGGAACTCTCTCAAGGTCAAGGGGGAGGGCGCCTTCCTGACCCTCAGGGCCAACAAACTTCTCAGAAACACCGAGAGCGCGCTTTCCCTCAGCTACGCCGAAGGCGAGATAACCGGCAACGAGTTCGACCTCGCCGGTCTCGACCTCGTCGGCGTCGAGGAAGGCAAGGTGGCCTTTCGGGACAACGTCTTCGGCCTGGCCAAACGCCATTCCATCCACCTCAGCGGCTCCAAAGGCATCGACGCCGCGCAAAACTGGTGGAACCCCGAAAATCCGCCCGAAAAATCCATTTACGACGGGAAAGACGATCCCTCCCTCGGCCTCGTAACCTTTGAACCCGCTAAAGAATGGGCTACCCGCCCCCATTAGACCCCACATCTTGTAGTTGTCGTAACTCCTTATCAATACTATACTTTCAGGTGTGAGTCCCGCAGGGCCGATTTTCGGTCTCCGGTTCCTGGCAAGGATGAGAATCATCAGAAAGCTCCCTTTTGTCCTCCTTGCGGTTTTGGCGCTCTTCCTTCCGGCCTTCGCCGGGGAGGAGGAGACGGCGAAACAGCTTGAGATTTTAAAAGAGCGCATCCGCTCCGAGGCCGGGATCGAGGTCGCTCCCGCCACCGGGGAGGCTGTCCCGCCGGAGGTGGAGATTACCGTCCTTCCGGGCGACACCCATCTTCGCCTCGCGCAGGATATGACCGGCTCTCCCAAGGCCGAGCGGCTGCTGAAATCCCTCGCTCCCTCTCTGGAGCCGGGCAAAAAGCTGAAGATTCCCCGAACCCTCCTTCTCTCCCCGCTGGCGGATCACAGGTCGGTCTCCTTCAGGCTTAACGAACCCCACGTCTCTCTCTGGTCGCTGGTGAACGAGGAACTCGACCCCGAAAACGGAGACGCGGCTTTCGTCGCCGTCCGCAACGTCCAGAGACTGAACCACATCACCGACCCCTCGAAGATGGTGGACGGGCAGAAGATACTCGTCCCCGAGGCGCTCCTCCCCGTCACCTTCAGGCCGCGCCCCTCCATCTTCGTCTTCCGGGACTACCGGTGCGAGGATTTAAAGAACCTTAAAAGACAGGCTCCTTCCGCTGAGATACCGGAAAAGTTCGTGCGAAAGCTCAAGAAAAACGGACTCTGGGAGCAGCAGACCGTAAGGCCTTCTGTGGACATGGTGGTCGTTCACACCACAGAGCATGAAGGCGCGCCCTTCGACAACGTGGCGAACTACATCCGCAAGAACCGGCTTGCAAACTACCTCATCGGCCCCGGAGGGGACATTTACGAGGTAATCCCCGAGCGCTTCCGCTCCTTCGGCTGCGGTCAGAGCCTCTGGAACGGCGTCTACAACGTCGATCACAGGGCGATAAACATCGAGTTGTACGCCGATACCGCCACCCCCGAAATCTTCTCTCCGATAACCACGGCGCAGTACGAGGCGCTAAAGAGCCTCCTCGAAGACATCTACGCCAGACGCCCCGAGATTCACCCCGGCCGCGTCCTCACCCACAAGATGGTCGCCCTGAACTACAAATACGAGATGCGCTCCCGCAAGGGCGACCCCTACGTCTTCGACTGGACACTGGCGGGCCTCCCGGACAACTCAGCGCTGGTGGATCAGGACCTCGCCCTCGGCAGAGCCGTAATCTGCGACAACAAGGTTGACGCCCCCAAAATTACCTGCGGCCAGACCGAGGCGATGCGAATCGTAAGAAGCCTCTAGAGACTGCCCAAAAACTGTTACGAGGCCCGTTTTCTGTGTCGCGTGCTCGCTCAAAGCTCGCCTAACACCCGGTTATGTCTCGCTTTTCGCTCCGCGTCTCCTTGAAACCGGGCCTCTCTCGACGTTTTTGGGCAGTCTCTTAAATATCCTAACCTCTCCAACCCCCCCGGTGCTAAAATCCCCCTCGGTTAAAAAAGAGTCGAGGGAGAGCCATGAAAGAGCAGCGGTCCGGCAGGCGAAGTTTCGCCCTTCTTGGCGCGGTGGTTTTCGCCGCCGCGCTGATAATCTATTTTCGGGCGCTTTCTCTCGGGCTGGTCTGGGACGACCCTTTTCTCATAGGCCAGACGAGAGAGATATTCTCCCAAAAGGGTATTTTCGGCTTTTTCACCACGCCCTTCCTCGCCCTGGAAGGCAAAATTTCCCCCAATTACTTCCGCCCCCTCGTCTTCATCTCGATCTGGCTCGACGGCCTTATCGGCTCAGGGTCCCCCCTTGTCTTTCACCTGACCAACGTCCTTTTGCACGGCGTCGCTAGCGTCCTTTGCTTCAACCTTTTTTCCTTATTCCTCGATAGGTCCATCGCCTTCTGGGCCGCGCTCCTCTTCGCGATACACCCCGTTCACACCGAATCGGTCTACTTCGTCTCCGGCCGCACCGACATACTCGCGGCGGTCTTCATCCTCGCCACGGCGGTAATGTGGGGCTCGGAACTTAAAGGCGAAGTCTCCAAAACCACGGCGAGGCTCTGGGGCGGCGTTTTCTTCCTTTGCGCCCTTCTCACGAAGGAGGCGGCTTTTTTCGTTCCCGTGGCCCTTTTGGGGTGGGATTTTCTGCAAACGGGAAGGGGAGAGGAACACGGCGAAAGGCGAAAAGCATGGTTCTCCATCCTCGGCGGGCTGTGTCTTGCCGTACTCCTTTACAGGTTCAGCTTCGACGGCGGAATACTCTCCCCCCTCAAGACGCTGCCTCCCGCAGTCCCTCCGATAACCCCCCCGGATCGTCTCTGGGGATTTCTGGAATACCTTCGCCTGATGACCCTTCCCTTTCCCCTGAAGGCCTACTACACCCCCTCCGTCGTGGGGCCGTCACCTTCGGTGCTGGTTGGGGCGCTGCTCACGCTCGGATTATTTCTGTCTTTCGGCGGGAGTTCCGATAAGAGAATCGGGCTTTCGGGGTTTTTGTGGTTTTTCGCCTTTTTGTTTCCCGTGCTGGGTATTATCCCCGCCAGGGTGCCGGTGGCGGGAGAGCGCTTTCTCTACATCCCCTCGGTCTCTTTTTGCCTCATGGCCGGTTACGCGCTGCAAGCGCTGGCGAAGAGGTTTGAAGACGGGGGAAGGGTGAGGTGGCTGCCCGCGATTTTACTTCTGCCCCTTTGCCTCGTCACCGTGCTTCGGGCCGACGTCTGGAAGGACGACAAAGCCCTTTTCGAGCATATCACCGCCGCCGCCCCCGATTATTTCGGCGGGCACTACAATCTGGCGATCATGTATTTCGGGGAGAAGCGCTATGAAGAGGCGTCGGAGGAGTATATTTTCGCCGCCACCCTGAAGCCGGAGGACTCCAGACCCTGGGCAGGGGCGGGAAGAAGCTTTCTCTATCAAGGGAAACCGGGGCTGGCCGCCGGATACTTTGAAAAGGCCCTTGAGCTTTCACCCGAGAGCGCCTCCCTGCGCTTCGAGTACGCCGGGGCGTTCAACGCGATGGGAGACAGCGCCGGGGAGAGAGAGCAGCTGGAGCTGGTCGTGAGGGGCGACCCCTCGAATTTCAGCGCCTGGAACAATCTCGGGATACTGAGCAGGCGGGCCGGTGAAGTTGCGAAGGCCGAGGAATACTTCCGGAAAGCCCTGGAGCTTCGGTCCGGAGCCCCCGCCGCCCTCGGCAACCTGATAGACCTTCTCACGGAAACCGGCAGGCAGGGAGAGATTCCCGGCCTGCTTTCCCTTCTTGAAAAGAGCGACCCGTCCGGCGCGGCTCTTTTGAGGAAAAAATTCGAGACCAAAAGGTAAAACGGGGGGGGTGAACCGCCCTTTTGCACTCACAGGGGGTGGGAGGGGGGTGGGGGCCCGGGCGACGGCCCCGCCGCCCCGCAGCCGGTGCAAGGCGGCAGCGGGACTAAACGGTGAAACAGGGGCTAAGGGGGGCACGACGGAAAAAGTATATATTTTTCCCGAACAAAACCTTCCTACTCTTGATTTTATGCAATTTTATTGGCATTTTCGGCAACCTATGGTACTTACTACGTAGTTTCCGCGTTTTGAGGATGGTTCTTTCCGTTACTTGCAAAAGAACCCTCTTTTTTTTGATTTCGGTTTGTGCTATACACGCGCTCAACTCTTATGAAAGGGTTGAATGGAAACTTCTAAAACAGAAGTTGGAGACATCTTCCCGGCGCCGACGTTGAGCTTCACTCGCTCCGAAGGAGGCTTCATCCTCGGAGGCGAGTTTAAGGTCATGGTTCACGTACCACCGGTTTTGAGGGCGGGTCTCGACAGTTGCCCGCCGCCTTGATGCTACCGTTTCATTACGTTTAACTCTCTCTTTAACAGGACGGGAGCGGGGCGCAGGGAAGCGGCCCACCCGCCAACACACAAGAACAGAATCCAGAAAGGAAAAACAAGAGATGAAAATCGCCCTTAAGTCCCTCGTTATTGCCGTTGCAGCAGTTGCACTTCTTGCCGGTTGCGCCAAGCCCCCGACCCAGGAGCTCGCCGCCGCGAAGGCCGCCATCGATGCCGGCGTCGCCATGCAGGCCCCCGTCTACGCCCCCGAGGAACTCGCCAAGGTGAAGAAGGATCTTGCCGGCGCCGAAGCGGAGATCAAGGTTCAGGAAGAGAAGTTCTGGAAGAATTTCGACAACGCGAAGGCCATGATCGTGAAGGTCACCGCTGACGCCGAGGCCATCAAGGCCGCCATCCCCGCCCGCAAGGAAGCCGCCAAGAAGGCCGCCATCGAAGCCGAAGCCGCCGCCAAGGTCGCTCTCGAAGAAGCCAAGGCTCTTCTCGCCAAGGCCCCCAAGGGCAAGGGCACCCGCGCCGACATCGAAGCTTTCGCCGCCGACCTCAAGGGCGTAGAAGACGCGATGCCCCAGGTTGCCGCCAAGATCGCCGGTGAAGATTTCTTCGGCGCCTCCGACAGCGCCAACAGCCTGAAGGCCAAGGCCATGAGCGTCTCCGAGCAGATCAACGCCGCCATCGAGAAGGCCAAGCCCGCTGGCAAGAAAAAGAAGTAAGAAGTAAAACTTAAATGAGGAAAACCATGAGGAAATGCCGGTTTCTGATTGCCGGTCTCCTCTTGGCCCTCTCGTGTAATGCCTGCCAGATGGCGTCGGTCCCCCCGGAGGTTGGTCGAGCGGAAGCACTGTTCGAAGACCTCCAGGGGGCCGGCGCCCCGATTTTCGCCCCTGATGACTACCAGAAACACATATCGACACTAACCATTGCCAGGTACATGCTCGGCAAGGAGCAGGAACGGTATAGCCTTTTTAGAGACTACGAGCCGGTGGCGAAGCAGTATCGCGAGGTTATCGCCGAGCAGGAGTCGATTTTAAAAAAGGTTTCTGACGTCAAGGCAGCTCTTACCGCCGATATAATCGGCAAGATGGAGGCCGCCTCGAACAGGATGAGCGTTCTTCGCGAGCTCACCACCCTCATGAATGAGGGACGGCTCGCCAGAAGAAGTCTGATGAGGGCCGAACTGGTCCTCGACGACGCGAAAAAGGCCCTCTATGCGGGGGATTTATACCAGGCACAGCGAAAGGTCGAAGAGGCTGTCGCAGAAAACAAGATAGCTGAAAGAACGCTGTCGCCCATAGTGTGCCGCTACCTGGATTCGGGGCAGCTGTCACGCTGGAAGAGCCAGGTAGACAAGGCAGTGAGAGAGTCCGCCCGCACCGGTGGATTACTGTACGTTGTGGTCAAACTTGACAAGCTTCTGTATGTTTATCGTGATGGAAAGGTAATCAATACCTATCCGGTCGGACTTGGACGAAACGGCCTTTCCGACAAGGTCGGTTCAGGCGACAGGGCCACCCCGGAGGGGTGCTATAAAGTTTCAGGCAAACTTGCCCGAAGCAGATACTATAAGGCGCTTTTGATAGATTATCCCAACGAAGAAGACAAAAGGCAGTTCGCTCAATTGAAAAAGAGGGGTGCTATACCCAGAAACCGCGCTATCGGCGGCAACGTCGAGTTGCACGGCGGCGGGCAGGATTCGGTCACTTACGGCTGCGTTTCCATGGACGACCCCGTCATGGACAGGGTTTACAATCTGGCCAGCGTCGGCACTCCGGTGGTCATAGTCGGAGCGCTGGATAAAAACGATCTTCTTTCTGCCGCTTGCGGCGGGAGCAAGTAATCCTTGTCTCTTACCCCGGAAACCCCGGATATCCCGGAAAAAAAAGACCCCCTGAGAAGAGTCGCCCCCAGAGAGGGGAGTGACGGCGGCGGTGTCCTTCGGAAGATATTTTCCCCCGTTCTTTTTCTTCTGAAGCTGCCCCTGAAGGCTCTCTATTGCCTTTACTACCCCTTTCGCAAGGGGTCGATTATCCGGCCAATCATACTGGCGATAGTCCTTCTCGTTGGCGTTCCCCTGACAATCCTTGAGGTGATGGGTTCGCGCAAGGTTTACACGGACGCAGGCGATCTGCTCGCCCCGCCCCCGCTGCCGGAAAAACGGCCTTCTCTTTCCACGGTCGAGGAGAGCAGCAAAACCCTCGAAAAGAAGCTAGCCGCGCTTGCCCCGAAGGGTCTTTACATCGTGGTCGATACGGCGGCAAACCGGCTTTACCTCCATGACAGCGACAAACTCGTGAGGGAGGCCATCGTCTCCTGCGGCAGCGGCAACGTGCTTTCGGATCCCAGGGGCGACAAAACCTGGCTTTTCGACACGCCGCGCGGCGAGTACAGCATTCAGACCAAGATAACAAACCCCGTCTGGAACAAGCCCGACTGGGCTTTCGTCGAGGAGGGCAAGGTGCCTCCCCCCAAAAACTCCCCCGACAGGGCGGAGAGCGGCGTCATGGGGGATTTCGCCATGGGTATCGGCAAGGGGTACTTTCTCCACGGAACCATGTATACGAGGATGCTCGGAAGAAACGTGACCCACGGCTGCGTACGCATAGGCGACGAAGATCTGAAAGTTCTCTACGACACGGTCCCCAAGGGAACGAAGGTTTATATCTACTGATGTTGACCCGCTGGCTGTCGTCGCTTTTTCTGCTGGTTTTCTTCGCCGCAACCGGATTTTGCGACGGAGACGCCGAAACGGCATTCGAGCGCCAGAATCTGCTCAAGGCGGAGCTGGCTGCGGCGCAGACGGGCAAGTTTTACGTCGTTTTCGACCTGAAAAGCGCCTCCTTCCTGCTTAAAAACAGGGGCGTTGTCTTCAAGGAGTGGAAGGCCCTTTCCGCGGAGTACTGGGGAACCGCCATACCCGCCGTTCCCACGACCCTCACGAAGAGAGAGGCCCCCGACAGCCCCGAGAGGACGGAGATTACGCCTGTAGACGAGAACGGCCTCACCCCCGACGGAAAGGTCGCTCCTCTGCCCGATCCCTTTGAAGTGGTCGATATGCCGGTAAAGTACTCTCTCCTCTTTCCGCAGAACGTGACGGTACACGTATCGACGCCGGTTGACGAAAGCAAAGAAAAGTTTGAAAAGTTCAAAGAAAAATTCTCAAATTACAAAGAAAAGTTCGTAAGAAACCTCAAGCTCCCCTTCATTCTTAAAGAGAAGAAGGAGAAGAAAGAGGATTTCGCGAACATTGAGCTTGTAATGACCCCCGCCGACGCGCAGGCCCTCTACTGGGCCTTCCCGGAGGGGACAACTACGATATTTACCGATAAGGCCCTAAGATAATAAAAGGCCGGGTTTCTCCGGCTTTATAATTTCTGGGGTATTCTTTTTACTTCTGGAATTTCAGGGTGGAAAGATGCTTTTTGGAGACCAGATAGATGGTGTCTCCCGATCTCAGCAAAAACCGCGGCTCGTCCGAGTTTATCGCGTCGGAAGGGCGAAAGCCGAGCCCCTTCTCAACCAGAAAGTCTCCCGCCAGACCGAAGCCCCCCACAAGGTGAACAGCCACGCCGGTGGCGTTGAAGAACTCCATCTCGCAGGACGACGACTCGATACCGACGCCGATGGCCGAGATTCCCGCCTTGCCTATCAGCATGAACCCCTCTTCCGAATCCTCGAAGGGCAGGACCTTTTCGCGCTCCGAAATCAGCTCTTCCACCGTTTGCGGCCTCGACCCCACCGCGCCGAAGGGCGAAAGGAAGATGAATCCCTTTTTCTTGACCCCCTCCGAGAGGCAGAGGGTGGCGGCGACTTTGATCTTCTCGACTTTAAGGCTCATCGGAGCGCCTCCGGAGGCGGCGTCTTAAGGTATTTCAGAACGACCTCCTTGTTCACCGCCTTGTCGTAAGCCTCTTCGGGGTCGATAATCTTCTTGTCCAGAAGCTCGCACAGCGCCCCCTCCAGAGTCTGCATCCCCTGCCTCTTCCCGGTCTGAATGGCCGAGGGTATCTGGTAGGTTTTGCCCTCGCGTATCAGGTTTGAGATGGCGGCGGTGACTATCATAACCTCCAGCGCGGCGATGCGGCCCGGCTTGTCCACTCTTTTCAGCAGGTTTTGCGCCACGACCGCCTTTAGCGAGTCCGAGAGGGTGGAGCGAACCTGCGGCTGCTCCTCGGCCTTAAAGACCTCTATAACCCGGTCGACGGTCTTGGCGGCGTTTTGCGTGTGGAGCGTGCCGAAGACCAGGTGCCCCGTTGCGGCCGCCTCGATGGCGAGAGCTATGGTTTCCTTGTCGCGCATCTCGCCGACGAGGATTATGTCCGGGTCTTCCCGGAGCGCCGCCCTAAGGGCCGTCGCGAAACTCTTGGTGTGCTGGCCCACCTCGCGGTGGCTGATGAGGCAGTTGTTGCTCGGATGGACAAACTCTATGGGGTCTTCGATGGTTATGATGTTGTCTTTTCGTATCTCGTTGGCGTACTCGACGATGGCGGCGAGGGTGGTGGATTTGCCGGAGCCGGTCGGACCCGTGACGAGAACCAGCCCCTTCCTGAGTCTGGCGAGGTTCTTTACAGCCTCGGGTATGCCGAGGTCTTCGCAGCTCGCGATTTTAGAGGGAATGAGGCGAAAAACCGCCCCCGCGCCGTTTTTCTGCTTGAAGAAATTGACGCGGAAGCGCGCAATTTCCGGTAGTTCGTAAGCGAAGTCGAGGTCGCCGGTCTCCATGAAGACCGCCCACTTCTCTTCGGAGGTAATCTCACGCAGGAGCCCCGAGAGTCCTTCGTTCGTAAGGATATCGGCCTTGAGCTTTTTCATCTCGCCGTGGACGCGCATTATCGGAAGATTTCCCGACACCAGATGAAGATCGGAGGCGCTCTGCGCCAGCATCGCCTTGAGGTAGGCGTCGATTCTTGCCATTGGAAGCTCCCCGTCAAACGGTTTTAGTGCCCGCTTTTAAAAGTATCACTCACCGGGCGGAAGGGATAGCGGGAAAGAGAAGAGGCCACTAGCAGGAGACGTGATGGTTTTGATGCGCAATTTCGGCGATCTATTTCGGCGAAGGGCAAGGAGTCCGCAGGGCGCGAGGTCGCAGGCAGTAGCGTGACTACGACGGGAGCGCCCGAGAAACGACGCTGACCTTCGCCGAAAGAGGAAGCCGGGCCGGTAGCCGGAAACTATCTCTGCAGACATCCCGTCATTCTCCCGAAGGTTCTCTTTGCGCCATTGAAGTAGCTCCCGCGGGGCACGCGGGTACGCAAAGGCCGCAGCCGTAACAGGCGCTTGCATTGTAAACGAGCCTGCCCTCCGCCATCTTTCGCGCCCCGAAATGGCATAATGGGACACATCCGCCGCAATCCGTGCAAAGGGTTTCGCCGGTCACGGCGATGTACTCCGAATGGGCGACGAGATCGGCCCTTCCTTTGTTTTTCAGGAGGTGAAAGTCGTGGCAGCAGCACTCGCAGCAGCTGCACAGGGCGAAAACCTTCCGCTCCGGGTCGAAGAGGGTGAGGTGGACGAGACCGCTTTTCTCCGCCAGTTTCAGCACCTCTTCGGCCTCTTCGATTGTGACGGATCTTCCTTCGCCTCTCTCGACGGCTTTTTTTGCGAAAGCGCCGAGGTAAAAGCAGACCTCCCTCGGCGCGTCGCAGCGGCCCGCAAGCTCCCTGCAAAGGCAATTGGCCAGGGCGACGGCGTCGCTTGCCTTGAGTATTTCCAGAGCCTGAAGGGAGGGGAGAATCCACTGTTTGGGCTTTAAGGAGACGTTTATGGGAACTACCCTGGAGGAGCGGGTCATCTTCCCTTCGGAGATGAGCTTTTCGTACCGCGCCTCGATCTTGTCCATGTATTCTTCCCAGCGCATCAGCTTTCCTCGTCTTTAAGCGCGTCCGCAAGCGCCCGGCTGTTCACCCTGAAGTTCCACGGTATGGACTTCCAGGGCTCGGGTACCGAATTCAGCCCCACCCTCGGGTGCGCGGTGATGACGTTATCCGGGATTTCAACCCCTTCCTCGACGAAAAGAGTCGAACCGGCGGAGCAGAGGTCCGCCCCGTCGAAACTCCTGTCGATTCCGAAACTTTCGCACAGCTTCGCCGGACCGTCGGCAAGCTCCCTGTCCGGCCTGTTTTTCCGGCGCTGTCTTATTATATCAAGACCTTCCACGGGGTGAAGGGCGCGAATCAACACTGCGGCGGGGAAACCCTCAGCTTCCGTGACGAGATTCAGCATCCAGTGCATCCCGTAAGTGAAATAGACGTAGGCGTGGCCGGGAGGTCCCCACATCGAGGCATTACGCAAAGTGCAGCCAACTCTCGCGTGGCAGCCCAGATCCCCGGTCCCGACGTAACCCTCGGTCTCGACGATATACCCCGAAAGCCTTCCTCGGTCCGGTTCCAGCTTCACCAGGCGCGTTCCGAGAAGTCCTTTCGCCACCTCAAGGGTAGGGCGGGAAAAAAACGAGCGATCGAGCCTCATTCGATCATCGCTACTCTTTAAATAGCTGATTTATTAAATCGGCACAAATTCTGAGAGACATTACTGGAAATGGCCATAGGGAATTGCTTCCATGAGCATTGCAATTCCTAAGTTTTGGCAAACTAACAACAAGTTGTTTGCAGTATTCTGTATTGTCTGCACTGTTAAGCATGTCTTCATTGATGTGTCTGAAACCAGAGTCATTTATCCACTCATTTTCTATAGCGCTACTAATTAATTTTTTTAGCCCGGGAGATTTATCTTTAGCACAGGCTTTTATTCTTAAAGCATGTTCAATAATGATATATGACTGGTGGTGAGCAATTTGCTGAAAACTATAGCAAAACCAGCTATAAACCACGAGATTTTTTAAAATATTAAAATTGCTAATAATTTCTTCTGGAGCATTGGAGGTAATACTTTCTGCGGAGACATCAGCATACAAAGATTCCAGTGTGACTTTGTAAGCAAATACCTGATTGCAAAGAAGATGACGAATATCAGGCTTATTCAATTCTTCAAATTTTTTAAATTTTTCAATATTTTCACTCATAGTATCTTTCTCCGGTATCTAATTTCCTCAAGCTCACGTTTTACAGCTATTGTTTTTTGCCTTGCGAGCCTCTGCGGCTTGCTTCGGGGTATCGTCTTTCCTTGATTGGTTTGAGGTCAAATCAATCTCCATCTGTTATACTGAAAGCCGGTTCCGCTCATCCCGTAAGGACAGGGCGGATATTGATAAACGCTTTTAAATCAACCGGTTAGCCGAAGCAGGCCCGCAGGGGGCTCCGGAGCCTTTGCCGGTGCGCCGCAAGTTGGGGGTTGCCCGCCCCGTGTGGCTCATGGTAGAAGGCAACAGGAAAAATACAAGAAAATTCTTGCCGCAGTTCCTGCTTCCCGGTTTCGTAAAAAGCGTCTTCCTTAAAGGAGATAGAGAATGCCTACGCCACACCTTGAGCAGTCCCTCCAGAGGGATGTCGACCGCCTTCGCGGCAAAGTCGTCGAGATGTGCGACATGGTCGAAAAGGCGCTTAGGGATTGCGTAAAGGCCCTGGTGGACAATAACCGCCAGCTTACCTACGCCGTCATCCTTCGCGACGACCTTATCGACGAAAAGGAAAAAGAACTCGACCGCCTTTGCCTCGAATTCATCATACGCCACCAGCCGGTCGCGGGGCATTTGCGCCTCGCCTACAGCACGATAAAGATAAATCAGGAGCTTGAGCAGATAGGCGACTACGCGGAGAATATCTCGCGTCAGGCCATCAAGCTCGGCGACCTTCCCCCCGAGGTTTCAAGGGAGCGTTTCGTCGAAATAGCCGATCTCTCGATAAAGATGCTTCACGACGCGATAGTTGCCTACTCCCGGGAGGACGCCGAGCTTGCAAAGAGGACAATGGCCGTAGAGAAGACCGTTGACGCCCTCAAAAGCAGCCTGAATACCGATCTGGTCGAGTTCTTCAAAGAAAACAAGATTCCCTTCGACGCCCTCCGTCCGCTTACCACGATCGCGCGCCGCCTTGAGCGCGTAACCGACAGGGCGAGGAACATCTGCCTCGAAGTCATGTATATGATTACCGGCGAGTACGCAAAACACGAGGGCAGCGAGGTCTTCCGGGTGCTCTTCGTGGACAGGCACAACGCCGTTAGAAGCCAGATGGCCGAGGCGATAGCCAACTCCCTCAACCTGCCGCTCTTCATCTTCGCGAGCGCCGGGCTGGAGCCGACCTGCCTCGATCCGCAGACGGTGAGCTTCATGAAGGAAAAGGGCCACGACATCACCAGAATGTCTCCGAAGGGGATTTTTCAGGTGCCCTACCTCGACCACTACCAGGTAATCATCGGCCTCGACCCGGAGGTCCAGCGCGCCTTTCCCCGCCTCCCGCGCAAGGTCGTCTTTCTCGACTGGAGCGGAAAGGATCTCTCCAACATCAAGGGCGGACCCGAAAAGATTCACGCCGCCTACGAGGAAGCCTACAATTTTTTTGAAACTCATATAAGAGATCTGGTCGAAGCGATTCTCGGAACACAGGTGAATTCAAAATGAATAGAGAGACGAAGTTTTTCCTGGCCTCGGCAGCCGCCTGTCTTCTCCTCGCAACCGCCGCGGGCTGCGGCGGCAACAAAAGCGGCGACGCAGCAGGCAAAGCCGCGGGAGCCAGGACCGTCATCCAGAACAAGGGCTCCGACACGATGGTAAATATCGCCCAGGCGTGGGCGGAGGCCTACAAGAAGGCCGAGCCGGCGGTGGAGATCGAAGTCTCCGGCGGCGGCTCGGGCGTCGGCATCGCGGCCCTTTCAAAGGGAGCGGTGGATATCGCCAATTCCTCCCGCAACATGAAGGCGAAGGAAGTCGAAGACGCGAAGAAAAACACCGGCAAGGAGCCCAGGGAGTTCATCGTCGGCTACGACGCCCTCGCAATCTTCGTCCACAAGGACAACCCCCTGAACGAAATCTCGATGGAGCAGATAGCCCGGATCTACGAGGAGGGCGGAGATATAACCAAATGGTCGGATCTCGGCGTCAAGCTGCCCGGCGGCCAGGACGAAATAGTCCGGGTCAGCCGCCAGTCCAGCTCGGGAACCTACGAGTTTTTGCGCGAGCACGTCCTCAAGAACAAGGATTTCAGGCTCGGTTCCCGCGACCTGAACGGCTCGAAGGAAGTTGTCGAGCTGGTTGCCAACACCGCCGGAGCTATAGGTTACAGCGGTATGGGCTACGCCACCCCCGGCGTAAAGATGCTCAGGGTATCCGAAAAAGCGGGAGCGCCCGGAGTCGCCCCCACCCTTGAGAGCGCGAAGAACAAGACCTATCCCATCTCGCGCTCTCTCCAGATGTACACCCTCGGAGAGCCGCAGGGGGCGGTAAAGAAGTACATAGACTGGATTCTGAGCGACGCCGGGCAGGCCATAGTGGAGCAGAGCGGCTACGTTTCCATACCGGCGAACATGCGGACTAAATGATCAAAGACGAACCCGGTTTAAGAAGCTGCGAAGAAAAGCCCGGCATAAATCCCTGCCCGGTAAGGCGCAACAGGAGTGCGTGGGCTACGTCGGGCGAGAAAGTCATCGAGCTTATAATCCGCACAAGCGGGGTAAGCGCGATTTTCTTCGTTCTCGCTATCTTTTTCTTCGTCTTCCGAGAAGCCGCGCCGGTACTCTTCAGCGGATCCTTCAAGCTCGGTCAGTTTCTGACGAGCGTCGAGTGGTACCCCACCTCCGCGGTAAACGTCCGTTACGGCACCCTTGCGCTCATCGTCGGGACCTTCAGCGTGACGATCCTAGCGATGCTCATCGCGGTGCCCTTCGGCCTAGGCGTCGCGGTTTTCATCTCGGAATTCTGCAAGCCGAAGACGAGGGAATCCCTCAAGATTATAATCGAGCTTCTGGCGGCGATACCAAGCGTCGTCTGGGGGTTTATCGGCCTCACCGTAATGAGCAGGCTTCTCGTTAAGTATGCGGGAGCCGAGGTCGGGGTCAACGTCCTCAACGGGGCGATAATTCTGGCGCTCATGAGCATACCGATAATCGTCTCCATCGGCGAGGACGCGCTCAAGGCGGTGCCCGACTCCTACAGGGAGGCGGGGCTGGCGATGGGCGCCACCAGGTGGCAGCTCCTCTATCGGGTGCTCATTCCCGCGGCGAAGAACGGCCTTCTGGCGGCGGTGCTGCTGGGCATAGGCCGCGCAGTAGGCGAGACGATGGCGGTGCTGATGGCCACGGGCCACGCGGTCCATATTCCCACCGGCGTTCTGGATTCCGTGCGTACCCTTACGGCCAATATCGCCGCCGAGCTGGGCGAAGCCCCCGTGGGGTCGGACCATTACCGGGTTCTCTTTCTCACGGGCGTCCTTCTCTTCGTTATTACCTTCGTGGTCAACCTCACCGCGGACCTCGTTATCCGCGGGATAAAGAAAAGCAACAGATGACGACGCAGCCGGATTTGCCGGACAACAAGAGATTCACCAGAACCCCTCTGGTCCGCAGAAAAGAGAAGGCGCAGAAAGTCGCGCAGGGTGTTCTTTTCTGCATGGCGGCGCTTGTTATAATCCCTCTCGTGGCGATAATCGGCTACCTGATTATCGAAGCGGCTCCCGCCCTGAGCCTCGACTTCATCCTCGACATCCCGCAAAAGGGAATGACCGAAGGCGGCATCTGGCCCGCTTTCATAGGCACCATCTACCTTGTCGGCGTTTCCCTGGCGGTCTCGGCCCCGATCGGTGTCATGGCCGCCATCTACCTGAACGAATACGCCCAGGACAACTGGTTCAACCGCCTCATAAACCTGGCGGTCATAAACCTGGCCGGTGTTCCGAGCATTGTTCACGCCCTCTTTGGCCTCGGCGCTTTCGTCTACGCCGCGAGGATGGGCTACTCGATTCTCTCGGCCTCCTTCACCCTGGCGATAATGACCCTTCCGGTAATCATAGCCAGCACCCGCGAGGCGCTGGCCTCGGTGCCCAAGTCCTTCCGGGAAGCCTGCTGGAACGTAGGGGCCACCCGCTGGCAGACGATACGCTCCATAGTTCTTCCCAACTCCGTCAGCGGCATCCTCACCGGCGTCATCCTGCAGGTGAGCCGCGCCGCGGGCGAAACCGCCCCGGTAATGTTCACCGGCGCGGTCTTCTACAAGGCCGTGGAGCGCGGCGATATCTTCGCCTACAGCCTGAACGAGCAGTGCATGGCGCTTTCCATGCACCTCTACACGGTTTCGACGCAGGTGCCCGGCGTGAAGGATTCCATCCCCGCCGCTACCGCCGTGGTGCTTCTGGGGTCGGTGCTTCTGGTGAACGCCACGGCGATAGGGCTCCGCGTCTGGCTGCGCAACAGGAAGAAGTGGTAAGTGGGATGGAGCAGCAAAAAAAGATAGAAGTCAGGGACCTTCGCCTCTCCTACGGGAACACCGAGGTGATACACGGAATCTCCTTCGAGGTTCACCAAAAGGAGATTCTGGGCGTCATCGGCCCCGCGCAATCGGGCAAGACCTCTCTTCTCAAATGCATAAACCGCACGACCGAGTTCACCCCCGGAGCGCGCGTCTCCGGCACGATAAAGGTGGACGGCGAAGACCTCCGCCACGTAAAGGATATTTACGGGCTGCGCCGAAAGGTCGGCATGGTCGCTCCGCTTCCCGTCGGGCTTCCTCTCACCATCTACGACAACGTGGCCTTCGCGCCGCGCTGTTCGGGGGTAACCCACAAAGACGAGCTGGACCAAATAGTGGAGAGGTGCCTTAAATCCGCCGCCCTCTGGGACGAGGTGAAAGACCGGCTCGGCGTCCTCGGCACCAAGCTCTCCGGCGGCCAGCAGCAGCGCCTTACGATTGCCCGCGCCCTCTCGCACGACCCGGAGATACTCTGCCTCGACGAATTTTCGATAGCCATTGACCCGGTCACGACGATGAGAATCGAAGACGTGCTAAAAGAGCTTTGCAGCGAGATAACCATCATCCTCGTTACTAATCTGACCCAGCAGGCGAGGCGTCTCGCCGACCGGACGATGTTCCTCTGGAACGGCGAGATAATCGAGATCGACACCACCGAAAAACTCTTCTCGGAAACTCCCGGAAATCCCAGGACCTGGGATTACGTCAACGGGATAATCGGATAAATGATGAGCGACACCGGCGAAACCGCGATAACGACCAGGGACCTGAACCTCTGGTACGGAAACTTTCAGGCCCTGAAAAGCGTCACGGTCAATTTTCGCCGGGGGATAATCACCTCGCTCATCGGGCCCAGCGGCTGCGGCAAGACTACGCTTCTTCGCTGCTTCAACCGCATCAACGAGCGCTTCGACAACGTAAAGACGCGCGGCGAGATATCGATTCTGGGCAAGAACATCTACGACGAGGACATCTCCCTCATCGAGCTGCGCAAATCCGTGGGAATGGTCTTCCAGCGCCCCAATCCGCTCCCCATCTCCATCTACGAGAACCTGACCTTCGGCCTTCGCATACACACCGAAAGGTCTCAGCAGAAAAAATCCTTTCTGAACGAACAGGTGGAGCTGGCCCTGACCGAAGTGGGGCTCTGGGACGACCTCAAGGACAGGCTGGGGGAGAAGGCCACTTCGCTGCAGCTCGACCAGCAGCAGAAACTCTGCATAGCGAGGCTCCTGCCGCTGAAGCCCGAGGTCATCCTGATGGACGAACCCTGCTCGGCGCTGGACGTTGAGGGTACGAGGGCTATAGAGGAACTGATGTTCGGGTTGAAGGAGCACTACACCATCATCATCGTGACGCACAACATGGCGCAGGCGCGGCGCGCCAGCGACGAGTGCGTCTTCATGCTGCTGGGTGAGCTTGTCGAGCACAGCCGGACGGGCGACCTCTTCCTGACTCCGCAGAACCCGAAGACCGCCGAATACATTGAAGGAAGGTACGGCTGATACCATGGGAGCGGCGAAAACCGCTACTCCCCGATTATTTTGACCAAAACCCGCTTCTTCCTGCCCCCGTCGAACTCCCCGTAGAAAATCGCCTCCCAGGGGCCGAAATCCAGCCTTCCGTTGGTCACGGCCACCACCACCTCGCGGCCCATTAGCTGGCGCTTAAGGTGGGCGTCGCCGTTGTCCTCGCCGGTCCTGTTGTGGCTGTACCTGCTCACCGGCGCGTGCGGCGCCAGTTCCTCAAGCCACTTTTCATAGTCCTGATGGAGCCCGGCTTCGTTGTCGTTGATGAAGACAGAAGCCGTGATGTGCATCGCGTTGACGAGGCAAAGCCCCTCTTTTATCCCGCTTTCGCGCAGGCACTCGTTGACCTGCGGCGTGATGTACACGAACGAGCGCCTCCCCGGCACGTCGAACCATAACTCCTTGCGGTAAGATTTCAATGAATGTTCTCGTCTTGTTGGTCATTGAGAGGTAGGTATTGTTCTCCCATCAATCCTCTTATCTTTAAGCAATCGTCACAAAGTCGGAGTGTGCCAGGTCCCCCAGGTGGTCGCTGACTTTTTATAAGAACATGATCATTTGCCGTGTCATCGCCACAAATTGAACACACATCAGAACTACCAGCCAGATTTATTATCTCGCGAGTCTGCTTTGCCTGATGAAGATCCCATTGCTCTAGGGCCGCAAACCATTCAGGTGTATGTGGTTCGAGAATACTTGCCTTCGATTCTGTAAGGTGCCCATTAATCTCAAGCCAACTAGTGGCTACTCTTATGCGCTGTTGATGTAACGAGGCCAGGTGTTCAAATAGTTCCATCATAATTCTGAAAAATTTAAGATTGTGTTGCCGAAAGAGAAAGTTGTAACCCATCCTATTTGAGATGTAGCGGTGTGGTCCGGATTTTTCGCTTTTCAAAACACTCCAACAGTATTCTTCAATTACATCTGGAGGCATTTCATTCATGAAATAAATATTATACTGCCAAGGGTTCTTATCTAATTCGGTCTTCCAGATTGTAAGATATCCAGATGTATTCAGAAGTTGGCAAAATTCATCATCACATTCGGGATTAGCAACAAGATAGTTGTCCATATCGTCGAATGTTTGGATTGTTGGGTCTTTATCGCGAGCACCGGTGAGGATTGTATTGGTGGATTCCCTCATTAGTTTCGTTATGTCCACACTTTCCTGATTCCATAGCAATTCTTCATGAGTTGCTGGTACTGTAGAATCTGATACTTCAATTAGCAGAGGGCTTGATTTGATATCTTCCGGGGAACAGTAATTCGAGTCCCCTACAAGTAGTATTCCTGCTGATTCAAAGGCCTGTGCAACAAGTCTTGAACAAAACTGTTTCTTGCTAAAACTGTGCGCTCCACCTAAAGCCGTCAGGGCAGCTTCCTTATAAGAATACTGTGCGCCGATATGGCCTCGCATATAGGTCAAAATTTTTTGTAGACTGGTAGCATTCAAGTTATCTCTTAAGCGGAGGGCATAAACTGGGCAGTCTTCTTCATAAAACAATCTTTGCGTATTTCTAGCATGTACACCTTCTCCGGTTGCATCAATAATAGATCTGTCATCTACATAAATCATGGCGTGTGAGATATCGCTCTTTGTAACGCGGCGAATTCCTTTACTAAACTTTTCTGTAGACGTTGTTAGTAAAATATCTCCTGGCAAGAGTACCGCATCATTTAAACGTTTCAAATTGCTTGTCTCAGTTATTGTAGTCGAAGACATTAATCCCTCCTTGGTCGTGGCGAACTTGGGGTCTGCGTAGTCCCTGTACAACAATCCCTTTAACCACAAAAGGAAGTGAAGTAGTAGATCTGCTTTGTCTTGACGAGGCAAAGCCCCTCTTTTATTCCGCTTTCGCGCAGGCACTCGTTGACCTGCGGCGTGATGTACACGAACGAGCGCCTCCCCGGCACGTCGAACCATAACTCCTTGCGGTAGGATTTCATTGCTTTGCTCCATCTCAGAAAAGCAGGGCTTCCAGCAGGTGTTGAACTTCCTGCAGGACTTCGCCTCCGACGACCCCTTTCTTTTTCGCCACCCTTGCCCGCCAGTCGATGCACGTCAACTGATCGGTCATGATCATTCCGGAAACGTCCGGGTTTCCCTCCAGTTCTATCTGAAAGGGATAACCTTTTTTTCTGGAGGTAATAGGGCAGCAAAGCATCGTGCCGGCTTTCTCGTTGTAAATCGAGGGAGTGAGGACCAGCGCGGGACGGTAGCCGGCCTGCTCGTGGCCGAGGCGAGGGTCGAAACTCAGCCAGACAACGTCACCCTTTTCGGGAACGTATTCCATTACAAAAGCTCTTTTCCGGCAGGCGGCCCCATGTCGGTCTTGCCGGGGACGTTTTCGGGCGTTATCCTCGCGACTAGCTCAGCGAGGGAATATTTTTTCGCCTTCTCGACCGGCTTTAAGACGATCTCGTCGCCCTGAAGTGAAATCTCGACCCTTGAGTTCTGCCCGAGGTGGGCGTCTTTGGCGATCTGCACAGGGATTCTCACAGCGAGGCTGTTCCCCCATTTCTGAATCGTGGCAAACATGACTTTACCTCCTTTTCGGAAAGTATAGCCATTGTAGATACAAAGCGCAAGGGTATCGTTACGGCGGCGCGCAAACAGGCGGGCATTTTCTTACGAGCCGCGGGGGGCTCGGCCCACAAGTCTCCGGTAACTTTTCAACTCCTCCTCTCCCCATGCTCCGCCGGTTCGACCCGTACGCGGGTGTCGTAGAAGGCCGCGCAGCCCCCCTTGTCGGTGGAGATTACCTCGGTGACCTCGTTGGCGCAGCGCCCGAGGCTCATCCAGCCTCCGCGCGGCACGGCGACGCATTCCGGGTGAAGAGCGGCGTCGAGGTGAACCTCGCATTCAATCTCCCCGACCGGACTGACAATCCTCGCCATGCTCCCCATGGTTAAGCCGGACTTTTTTGCGGTATCGGGGTGAATCCGTACCGGCAGGGGGTCTTTTTGCTCCTCCGGCAAGAGCTGCGAGTGGACGGCGTCCGGGCGTACGTGGCTGAGGAGCGAAAGAGGATGCACCGGGTCTACGGCGGGCTCCGAGGTCAGCGAGGTGAGGAGGCGGAACTTCCCGTCCGGGTGTGCGAAGCCATCGCAGAAGACCACCGGGGGCTCGCTGAACTCGTGAAATACCGTCCGGCGAAGCTCGGAGAGGGTCGGGCCGTTTTGAGGGAGGCAGGAGGAGAGCCAGCGGTCGAGGCTGTCGAAGATTGTAGCCACTCCGATTCTCTTTGCCAACTCCTGCATAATATCAAAATCCGTTTTGCACCCGGCGGGAGGTTCCGCCACTTTTGACACGGCGGCTATCTCGCTCAGAGAGGAGGAGCCCGCGAGGTCGTTTTCTTCGGGCCAGAGGGCGACCGGGAGCACGATGTCCGCCACGCGGGCGGTCTCCGTCCAGAAGGCGTCGGCTACGATTACCGTTCCGGAAGCCTCGAAGGCCGCGTGGACTCCCTTCGAGTCGGGGCACTGGTTTACCGGGTTCATCGAACAGACGTAGATTACCTCCGGCTTTACCCTGCGCAGCTCGTCGGCCAGGTAGGGGAGAAAAACCGGCTCCGGCTCGGGCACGGAGCGCCCCGAGGGACGCCGCAGATAGCGCGAAGAGGAGACGTTGTAGTAGAACCCTCCGCCGCTCTTCCCGAGGGTGTCGGCGAGGAAGGCGAGGCCGTGGACGGCGCGCACGCTCTCGTAGCCGCTGCGGTGGCGCTGGAGGCCCCAGGCGCATATTGTCGCGGTCTTTCTCTCGGCCCCGTAGAAATCCGCCAGCTTTTCCGCGTTCGCGGGCGAAACGCCGCAGGCTTTAAGGAGCCTGTCCGTATCGAGGGAGCGGATGAAATTCAGAAATTCTCCGCCGTTTGAAGTTTTTCTCCACGGGGTGAGGGAAGGGCAGTTCTCCAGCATGATCTTCGCCACCGCGAAGGCCAGGAACCTGTCGGAGCCGGGCCGCAGAAGTATCGTCTCGTGCGCCAGCCCTGCGACGGATTTGCCGTCCACGGTCACGGCGATTACCCGCGCACCCTTCTTCGCCGCCCGCTCTACCCTTGCGGCGGTGTGGTTGGAGGAGGCCGGGTTTTTACCCCAGAGGACGATGTGGCGGGCGTTTTCGATCTCCGAGGGGTGGTTCATGAGCAGCTCGCCCGCTCCGTCGATTACTGCCTTTATTCCGGCTGAATCGCACAGCGAGCCGGAGGTGGTGCGCGCGCCTATCTTCTCGAAGAGGTAGCTGGCGAACCCTTTGCTCGCCCCCATCGAGGCGAAGCCCTTGATTAGGAGGATCGAGGCGGGGTCTTTCTGGGCGGCGATGGCGATTTTCCGCGCGGCCTCGTCCAGCGCCTCCTCCCAGGAGACGGGATGAAAATGGCCGCTTTTTTTAATCCAGGGTTCGCGGATGCGGTGGGGGGAGGAGAGGTGCGAGGGGAATTTCCGGGTTTTCCCGCAGATAAAGCCCATGGTGGGCTCGTGGCCGGAATACGCTCCGAACACGAGCCCGCCGGGGGTGTCTTCAGCTTCGATCAGGCAGCTGTCGGGGCAGTCTCTGGCACAGCGGGTTATGCGGCCCATGTGATACCTCCGTGTGAAACCGCCGGAAACCGGCGCATCCTTTCCGCCCCCGGCTTCGTCATGTCCTCGCTCAAGGACTCGCCGTAGCGCTGCTACTGCCTCGCCCTTTCGCTGCGGGATTCCTCGTCGGGAGCGGAAAACCGCGCCGGTAAAATCCTTAGCCGGAATGGCCGAAATAGATTGCCATCCGGATGCCCCTGCCCGCCGGAGCCTTAGCAAAGGCAGACCGTCTAGACCAGCTTTTTCACAGCCGAAATCACGTTTTCGACGGTCATGCCATATTTCTCCGCGAGCACCTCGGCGGGCGCGCTCGCGCCGAACCTGTCGATGCCTATAACTTTACCGCGAAATCCGGTGTAGCGCTCCCAGCCGAAGGTGGAGGCCGATTCGATGGCGACTCTCGCCTTGATCGCGGGGGGGAGGACTTCGCTCCGGTATTTTTTGGTCTGCGCCTCGAAGAGGTCCCAGGAGGCCATGTTGACGACGCGGACGGGGATGTTTTCGGTTTCAAGCTTTTCCGCCGCCGAAAGGGCGAGGTGCACGTCCGACCCCGAAGCGATGATTATCGCCTTCGGAACGCCGCCCTTCGCCTCCTTAAGTATATACCCTCCCTTGAGGACGCCTTCGGCCTTGCCGTACTTTTCGCGGTCGAGGGTGGGGAGGTTCTGCCTGCTGAGAACAAGCACAGTCGGGCGGTTTTTCTGGGTGAGCGCAGCCTTCCACCCCATCGCGGTTTCGTTGGCGTCGGCGGGGCGTATGACGGAGAGGTTCGGCATGGCGCGAAGGCTCGCCAGATGCTCCACCGGCTGGTGGGTCGGGCCGTCCTCGCCGAGGAAGATCGAATCGTGGGTCATTACGTGGACGACGTTAAGGCCCATCAGGGCGCTGAGGCGTATCGAGGGCCTCATGTAGTCGGTGAAGACGAAGAAAGTGGCGGTGTAGGGGATGAACATCCCGTAGTTGGCCATGCCGTTGGCTACCGCACCCATCGCGTGCTCGCGGACGCCGAAGCGGATGTTTCTGCCGGTGTGGTCCTGACGGGTGAAATCCCCGTCGTTTTCGATGTAGGTGTTGTTCGAGGGGGTGAGGTCGGCGGAGCCGCCCATAATCTCGGGAAGAGCTCTCGCCAGCGCGTTGAGAACCTTTCCGCTGGCGACGCGGCTGGCGATACCCTTGGCGTCCGCCGGGAAGACGGGGAGTGCCTTTTCCCAGTTTCCGGGAAGCTCGCCCTTATCTCTGCGCTTGAACTCTTCGGCGAGGGCGGGGAAGGCGCTCTCGTACTCCGCGAACAGCGCTTTCCACTTCCTGCGGGCGCTCTTTCCCTTCCCGGCCATCTTCCTGAAGGGCGCGTAAGCGTCTTCGGGGATGGTGAAGGGCTCGTGGGGCTCCCAGCAGAGGAATTCCTTCGCCGCCTTGGTCTCTTCCGCTCCGAGGGGGGAGCCGTGAACGCCGGAGGTGCCCTGCTTTTTCGGGCAGCCGAAGCCAATGATGGTGTTCACGCGGATGAGGGAGGGCCGGGAAAGGTCTGCCCTCGCGTCGGCGATGGCCTTTTCGATCTCGTCGACGTCGTTGCCGTCGTTCACGAAGAGGACCTGCCAGCCGTAGGCGGTGAAGCGGCCCGTGACATCCTCGGTGAAGGTCAGCGAGGTGGGGCCGTCGATGGTTATCTTGTTGTCGTCGTAGAGCAGTATCAGCTTTCCGAGGCCGAGGTGACCGGCGAGGGAAGCTGCTTCGGAGGAGATGCCCTCCATCAGGCACCCGTCACCGGCGATAGCGTAGGTGTAGTGGTTGACTATCTCGAAGCCGGGGCGGTTAAAGCGGGCGGCGAGGTGGCGCTCCGCTATGGCCATTCCCACCGCCGCGCCGATGCCTTGACCGAGAGGACCGGTGGTGGTCTCGACGCCGGGGGTGTGGCCGTATTCCGGGTGGCCGGGGGTCTTGGAGCCCCACTGGCGGAAATTCTTTATGTCTTCGAGCGAAACGTCTATGCCCGCGAGGTGGAGAAGGCCGTAGAGGAGCATCGAGCCGTGGCCCGCCGAAAGGACGAATCTGTCCCTGTCGGCCCAGTCCGTCGCCTTCGGGTCGAATTTAAGGAACTTCGTCCAGAGGGTGAAGGCCATCGGGGCCGCGCCCATGGGCATGCCGGGGTGGCCGCTCTTCGCCTTTTCAACCGCGTCCACAGCAAGGAAGCGAAGGGTGTTTACGGGAATCTTTGCGGGCATTGGACTCTCTCTCTTTAGTAAATTATTTAAAGTAGATTATTGGTTTTTCGCCGAAACACGGCGACGGTATTTGACGATCGCGTCCATCATCCTGTCGGCGACGCGGTCTTTCTCCATGAGGGGAACGCTTATGGCGTGGTTGTCGGAGGTGAGTATCTTCACGGCGTTGACGTCTACATGAAACCCCGACTCGGGGCTGGAAACGTCGTTGGCGACGATAAGGTCGAGCCCCTTGGAGTTCATCTTCGCGAGGGCGTTTTCCTCGATTTTCTCGGTCTCGGCGGCGAAGCCGACCAGAATCTGCTCTTTTGTCTTTCGCTCGCCGAGCGCCTTTAAAATGTCGGGCGTGGGCTCAAGTTCGAGGGGAGGGACGCCGGTTTCCATCTTCTTTATCTTCTCGGCGGCCATCGAGGTCGGACGCCAGTCGCAGACCGCCGCCGCCTTTATGATTATCGAGGCTGAGGGACTCTCACGGAGGACCGCCTCGTACATCTCTTCGGCGGATTTGATCTGCACCGTCCTGGCTCCTACCGGGGGCTGGAGGAGGGTCGGACCGCTTATGAGGGTGACTTTCGCCCCGCGCCTTATGGCGGAGCGCGCCAGCGCGTAGCCCATCTTGCCGGAGGAGTGGTTGGAGACGAAGCGGACCGGGTCTATCTGCTCCACCGTCGGCCCCGCCGTGACGAGGATATGCTCCCCGGTGAGGTCCTTGGGGGAGAGGACGCCCTTTATCCGCTCGATAATCCTCTGGGGATCGGCCATCTTGCCCTGACCGGTGACTCCGCAGGCCAGCTCGCCGGTCTCCGGGTCCATGAAATGGTATCCCGACTCCACCAGAAGCTGAACGTTGTGGCGGACGGCCTTGGATTCCCACATGACGGAGTTCATCGCGGGGGCGAAGAGCACCGGAACCTTGGTGGCCATTATCATCGTCGAGAGGAAGTCGTCGGCGAGGCCGTTGGCCACCTTTCCGAGGATGTTGGCGGTGGCGGGGGCGACGACGGTTATGTGGGCGCGGTCGGCGAGCGAGACGTGGCCTATCTCGGAGCCCGCCAGCAGCTCGAACATGTCCATCGTGACCGGGTTTCCCGTCACGGTCTGGAAGGTGAGGGGGGTCACGAACTCGGTCGCGTGTTTCGTCATGACAACGTGGACGTTCGCCCCGCACTGATTAAGCTCGCGGGCGAGGATGACGGCCTTGTAGGCCGCTATCGAACCCGTCACGCCGAGGATTATTTCCAGGTCGTTAAGCATCTTTTCACCTGAAGAAGGGGTTTGTCCGCTTTTCCCTGCCGACCGAGGTGTCGGGGCCGTGGCCGGGATGAACCACGGTGTCCTCGGGAAGGGTGAATACCTTCTTTTCGACCGAGTTTATCAGGGTTTCGTAGTTGCCGCCCATCAAATCCGTTCTTCCGATAGAGCCCGCGAAGAGCAGGTCTCCGACGAAAATGTCTTTTCCCACCACAACCGATATCGAGCCCGGCGAGTGGCCGGGGGTGTGCAGGACTTTCAGGGAGAGCGCGCCGAAGGGGATCTCGTCGCCGTCCTTCACCGTCTTGTCCGGAACCTGGGCCGGGGTGACGGTAAGCCCGAAGAGCTGACCCTGGGCGGGAAGAGCCTTGATCAGCGGCACGTCTTCAATGTGGGCGATTATGGGGACGTTCGTCAGCTTTTTCAGGTCTCCGGCGCCTTCGACGTGATCGAAGTGTCCGTGGGTGAGGACTATCGCCTCGGCCGTGAGGTCGAGAGTTTTCAGCCTCTTCGCTATCACCGGCGCGTCGCCGCCCGGATCTATCACTACCGCCTTTCTGGTGGCGGGGTCGCCGACAATGAAGCAATTGGCCTGAATCATGCCGACAACTAGAGTTTCGATAATCACGTAATCCTCCTAAAAGCGCCCGGCGATGAGCTTTTCGAGGGGAAGGCGCTGCCTTTTCGCTCGCAGTTCGCTCTCCTCGGGAAAGCCCACGGCGACGACCGCCATGAGTTCAAGGTTTTCGTCAACCTTCAAGGTTTTTTCGACTTCTTTCCTGCGGTTAAGTATCTCGCCCAGCCAGCAAGCGCCGACCCCGAGGCCGTGGGCGGCGAGGAGCATGTTCTGCACCGCCGCGCCTATCGACTGGAGATCTTTTTCCCGGTGGTAGATGCTCTTTGTGTCGATGAAAACCGCTATCGCGCCGGTACAGTTATTTAAAATCTTCGAGTATTTTGTAAAGGACGCGAGAAGATCCAGAACCTCTCTTTTTTCGATTGTCACGAACCGCCAGGGCTGGTTGTTCATTCCCGACGGAGCCCAGTGCGCGGCGGAAACGAGAGCGTCCAGTATCTCCGGGCCGACCGGCTCGGGGGAAAACCGCCTTACCGAGCGGCGCTCCTCTATCGCGTGAAGGATTCCGTCCCGGCACATTAAAGAATGCTTCCGAGGCGCTCTATGGTCAAACCTTTGATCGCCTTCATCGGGCATGCGCCCTCGCAGAGGCCGCAGGCGACGCACTTCGTCGGGTCGAAGACCACCTCCATCGTTTCGGTGTTTACCAGTAGAGCTCCCACCCTGCAGACCGCCGTGCAGGCGCCGCAGTGGACGCAAAGCTCCTCGTCGCGGCGGGTCTGGTCGGCGATGGGGGAGACGATGACGCCTTCCTGCGTCAGAAAGTCTATACCCTTCTGCACGGCCTTTTCTTCGCCGATTATTTCAAGGATGATCCTGCCCTCCCTGCGGGGGAGTATCTTTGCTTCGAGGATGTTGAAGACGAGGTCAAAGTTGCGAACCAGCCGGAAGATTATCGGCTTGTACATGACCTCGGGGGGGAATATCAAAAGGACGTTTCTGGAAATTTCCATTTATTTCGCTCGCTTCAGGCTATTTTCTCAAGTGAAAGCTCACCTCTGGCGGCGAGCTTGTCTCCAATTATTCCAAGGGCTCCGATTACTCCGCGTATCGAAGCCGCCCACTCGACGGCCCCTTCGAGGTCCGCCGGGCGCTTTATCTTGTTCCCGAGCGCCGAGGCCATCGCGTCGGCGAAGGCGGCGTCGGAGGAGATTATCGTCGCGGCGTCGGCCACTCCGAAGCTGAGACTCGGCCCCACCGTTCCCGAGGAGGTGCAGACGCCTAGCGGCCCCGGTTTGCAGTCGACCCTTATCGCCACCCTTCCGCTGAAGGGGGAGGTCCCGGCCCAGAGGCCGACGAGGGTTTCGCGCCCGGTGTCGAGGTAGATGTCTCCGCCGTTCTCGACGATGACGAAAGAGGAGCGCCTTCTTAGCTCCATCCCGACCCTCTGCGCCATCGCCCCGGCTACCGCCGCCATCGGCCCTACTCCGGCAGCTTTCGCCGCCCGGTACATCATGGCCGCTATGGGAGGCGCGTCAGCCGGCTCTTCGAGGGGCACGAGGGAGGAGGCGAACCGGGGATGGAGTTTTATATACTCCACCAGCTTTTCCCGCTCGCTCCGTATCGCCTCCAGAGCCTCTTTCGTCAGGTCTTTGTCGGCCCTTACGTAAAGGTCCGTAGTCTCCAGCGCGACGCGGAAGGCCGCGCCCTTCTTCGCCGAATAATCCCTGTAGAAACGGTTTTCCCGTTCCTTCAATCGGCCTCCGGGAATTTTATCTCCACCGGAGCGCTCGGGAGCATTATCTGGGGAGCGCCGAGAGTGAAGGCACCGGCGGTTATCCACTCCTTGAGGATGTCCGCGATCTCCCGCGCCCGGCTGAGGCTGGCAAGCGGCGTGGCGGGCACCTCCTTGCCGTTTATCGAGACGGTTCCCGAGAAGAGGTCGTGGTAATTCACGTAGCCCAGCGGTCCGCCGGTGCCCTGCGGGTAATCGATGCCGTAGTCGACCACCGGGCAGACGATGTCGCGGTTCGTGACCGAGGTGAACCAGGCCATCTCCTCGTCAAGCACCGGAATCGGGACGCCGATACCGAGCATCAGGCTGGTTCCGTAGCCAAGCAGGGAAGCGCCGCGCAGATACCTCTGCGACATCTTCCTGAGGTCGCCGGTGACCATGAGCGTGCCCGCGCCGCCGGTGGGAACCCCGCGCTCGTTGCGCTTCGTTCCCGGCGCGTGCTGAGTTCCCGCCCAGGTGACCGCCCCGACGCCTCCGCCCAGGAATATCTTCGTCCCGACCCCTATCGTCTTGTAGTAGGGGTCGTTCTGGAGGGGGCTAAGCTGCCCGGAGGTGGAGAAGGTGGCGCTTTGCATGTTGGGGCGAAGGACGCCCATGTAGGTGTAGATCGTCCTGTCGCTCAGGTTCACCGCGCAGTTGTAGTTCTGGTAGGCGTTACGCGGGTTGTTCAGAATCGCGTCGCGAAAGTCCGCGAGGCGCATCTTCTTTTCGGCGGCCTTCGAGGGGTAGCAGTCGGTGCCGTAGGAGAGAGCCCGCAGGGTGACCTCCCTGCCCGCGACCAGGTCTTCTATCACGTGACCGCCGCCGTACTCGAACCTGCCGGGGTGGGCGGCGTTCAGGGGGTCGCCCTCGCGCACCTGCGTGGCCCCGATGTAGCAGTCCACGGCGGCCACTCCGGCGTAGGCTTCGACGTCGTTAAGAAATACCTTGGAAGCCTTCATCTTGGGCTTTAGGTGGCCGAAGTTAAGAAAAGCGCCGGAAGAGCACATGGTCCCGAAGGTTCCCGTGGTGACCACGTCTACCTTCTTCGCCGCGCCCCGAAGGCCGAGCGTTGCGACCACGTCGATCATCTCCTCGGCGGTGACGACGACGCATTTGCCCTCGCGTATTTTTTTGTTTATCTCGTCTATGGTTTTTGCCACCGGCGGTTACTCCTTCAAGGTACGGATACATTAAAACAAGAAAGTGTAATCCTTTATAAATACGGTACTCAAGTCAAGCATTTTCGGGCGATGGGGCTTGTCCTTACGCCCTCCTGTAGGGTAGATTTCACAAATGGACAACAGCCGCGAAAAACTTCTTCTTCTGGGTAAAATCCACGAGGGAAAACTCTCCCGCAACAGGGATTTTCAGCTCTTCAAGGGGTCTTCGGCGAGGCGCGCCCACGTCGCGCACAACAGGCTTTGCGCGCTGATGCGGGAGCTGAAAGAGCCGGGCGCGAGAGTATCCCTAGGCAGAACCCCGGAGTCCGCGAGCCTGACGATAAGAGTCGAGCGGCTGGGGTTTTCCCACACGGCGAGGCTGACCCGGTGGGAGAGCGAATTCTTTCTCGAAAACATGGGGGCGAAAGCCCTCCTTCCGCTTTGAAAACAGACTTTCCGATGGCAGAGAAGACCCTTCTGGTTCACACGATGGGGTGCAAGGTCAACCAGTACGAATCCATGCACCTCAAAGAAGCCCTCGATCTCAGGGGCTTTTCACCGGCTTCGGAGGACTCGAATCCCGAAGTCATAATCGTAAACACCTGCACCGTCACCCAGCGCTCCGACAGGAACGCCCGCATACTCATCCGAAGGGCGAGGCGGAGCAACCCCGAAGCGTTTCTCGTCGTCACCGGCTGTCTCGCGCAGACTTCCGGCGAGGAGATGCTCTCGCTGGGAGCCGATCTCGTCGCCGGTTCGGCGTGGAAGCAAAAGCTCCCCGAGCTTATCGAGAAAAGGCAGAGAGGGGTGCTGGCCGGGACTTCCTACCCGCTCGGCCTCGGGCCGGAGCCGGTGAAGCGGTTCGACGCTCACACGCGGGCGTTTTTCAAGGTGCAGGACGGGTGCGAAACCTTCTGCGCTTACTGCATCGTCCCCCACGCCCGGGGACCCTCGCGCTCCCTCCCGCCCGAAGAGGTCAAAAACGGCCTGATAACATTGAAAGAAGGAGGCCACCGCGAGGTGGTTCTTACGGGAATCCACATCGGCAACTGGGGGAAGGATTTAAATCCGCCGAAGAATTTTATGGATCTTCTCGACCTGGCGGAAGCCCACGGGCCGGAGCGGATACGCATATCGAGCCTCGAACCCCTCGAACTTACCGGAGAGGTGACGGAAAGAATCGCAACCTCCAGGGTTCTCTGCCCGCACCTTCACATCCCCCTTCAGTCCGGCAGCGACGGGGTATTGAAGCGCATGGGCAGGCCCTACGACGCAGGGCTCTTTTTAGATCGGGTGATGAACGCGGCCCGGAGGATTGACGACCTCTGCCTCGGCTTTGACGTAATCGCCGGCTTCCCCGGCGAGAGCGAAGAGGATTTTTGCGCCACCAAGGCACTTCTGCAAAAGATTCCTTTCTGCTATCTTCATATTTTCCCCTACAGCCCCCGCAAGTCCACGCCAGCGTACGGCATGGCGGGGCAGGTAGAGGAGGGGGAAAAGCGCAGGCGGGCGGCGGCATTGAAAGAACTTTCGGCGCAAAAGAGGGGCGAGTTCGAGAGAAGCCAGCTTGGGAAGGTGCATCCCGCGCTTGGCGAAGGGAAGGTGGAGGAGGGGTTTTTGACCTTCCGCACGCGCAACTACCTCGAAGTAAGGGTAAAGTGGGAGGGCGAAAAGCCCCCGGGGGAACTCGGAGTGAAGATCACGGGGCGAAGCGGTAAAAATCTTATGGGAGAAATCTCTTGTCGATGAAGGTGGACATTCACCGCCGCGAGCTTTTAAGGTCTCTGGAAGAAGACCTCGGCTACATATTTGAAAAGCCCCAGCTTCTTGAACAGGCTCTCATGCACAAGTCTTTCGCCAACGAGACGGGGGAGAAGATAATCCACAACGAGCGGATGGAGTTTCTGGGCGATTCCGTGCTCGGAATCAGCGTCACCCGGCTCCTTTACGACATCGACCCGCCGCTGAGCGAAGGGGACATGTCGCGCATCCGCGCCTACCTCGTCAAGGAAGAGACCCTCGCGCAGATAGCCAGAACCCTCAACCTCGGCGAACACCTCCGCCTCGGCAGGGGAGAGGCGCAAAGCGGCGGCGCGGACAAACCCTCGATACTCTCCAACGCCTTCGAGGCGCTCGTCGGGGCGATCTACCTCGACGGCGGCTTCGAGCTCGCCTTCAGCTTCATAGAATCCATTTACGGCCCCGTCATCGAGGACGAAGGGCCCGACGCCATCCGTTGCGACTACAAGACCCGCCTTCAGGAATACTGTCAGGCGCGGTACAAGAAAACCCCCGTCTACAAGTCCCTGGGCTCCTCCGGCCCCGATCACGACAAGGTCTTCACCGTCGAAATCCTCCTCGGCACCCGCTCCCTCGCCAAAGGCACCGGCCACTCCAAGAAAGAGGCCGAACAGATGGCGGCGAGGCATGCTCTGGCTATTTTGGAGTAGTTCAAGCCACTCAGGTCTTTTACGATAAGATTAGCCAATGAGAGACATTCTTTTGAGTAATGAAACGATGACGCTGGAAGAACTGGGCTGGTCTGCGGCCTGTGAGGAATTTTTTGCCGGTGAAACGCGCAATGACGTTTTCCCCGCAAGGGTTTCCTTCGCCTCGCGAGGTCATTGGCGTTTGCTCTGCAAAGGCGGCGAAATCGCGGCGACCCTTTCCGGCAAGGCGCGGAACGACCCCGGTACCCCTACGCCCGTGGTGGGCGATTGGGTAACCGCACGTCGCGCCGATTTGGAAAACGCCGTGATTCTTGCGGTCATCCCCAGGCAAAGCGCTCTGGTGCGCGGCCAGGCGGGAGGGCGAAAAAATGAGGATGGCGTGGCGGGAGGCGAGCAGGTACTGGCCGCCAACGTCAACACAAGCCTCATAGTCTGCGGCCTTGACCGGGACTACAATCCCCGGCGCATAGAACGCTACATCGCGCTTTCTTACGGCGGCGGAGTCCAGCCGGTTGTTCTCCTCAACAAGGCCGATCTCTGCCAGGACGCGCAGGAGAAGGCCGACGAGGTCGCCTCTCTGGCGCCCGGCGTCGAGGTGATCGCCCTGTCGGCACTGGACGGCGAGGGGGTGGAGCGTGTCCGAAACCTTTTGCGCAGCGGCGAAACGGTCTGTCTGCTCGGCTCGTCTGGCGCGGGGAAATCAACCCTGCTCAACGGACTCGCGGCGGCGAGCTGCCAGGCCACAAAAGCGACAAGCGAAGTATCGGGCAAGGGGCGGCACACGACAACCCACCGCGAATTGTTCGTCCTTCCCGGCGGCGTCATCGTCATCGATACGCCGGGCCTTCGCGAAGTGGCGCTCTCCAGCCCGGACGGCCTGGAACAGACCTTTCCCGAAGTGGAGGCTTTTGCGAAGGATTGCCGCTTCCGCGACTGCACCCACGGCGGCGAACCCGATTGCGCCGTACTGGCGGCTGTAGAGAGCGGAGAGCTGGCGGGCGAACGCTGGGAGAGTTTCCTGAGGCTGCAAAGAGAGGTGCGCTACCGGGAGCGCGTCGCCAATCTTGGACAAGCTTCCGAAGAAAAAGACCGATGGAAGTCGATCAGCAAGGCAATCAAGCAGCTTTATAAAGGATAGACCGGCTTCTCAAAAGCAGAAAGCGAAGGTATTGAACGCGAAAAACAGCGATCAGGGAATTTTGCATCCATTGCATTCAATCGGTTCACGAAGTCGCCAAATGCACCTCAAAAGACTGCGTTTTGTGGGTTTTTCGGATGAGCGGAAAGCAGGATGATGAACAAGGGATGTTTCTTTAAGGGGCTTAACAATTTAGACAGATTTTCTCGCTATCTGAGACTGGAAACTAACAGGTTCAGCCATAACATTGTGGCGTTGTTGAGATAAAATGAAACCATGATTAGTCCTCGCAGGCTGTATCTTCGTCTTCCAGTTCAGCGCTGGTAAATAGTCTGCCAAAGTTATATCGCCATTGAAGGGCAAAGCTCATGCCTATCGCGCCATTAAGAGGACCGTTTAGAATCTGTTCCCATTCATTGTCATTGGGCAATCTTGCAAGATCTTTTTGAGTTTCTACAACCCAATTGTCTATCGCATCGATTACACCCAAGTGTATAGGAGAAATAGATTTAATTTTTATTATAGAAAGCAAATCGGATTCCGGTATAATTTCTTGTTCTCTTTTCTCTCTGGCTTTATTCTTCTTTTCATAGTCTATTGTTGAAAACTCAATTATTTTGTTTACTTCATCATCGTTTTGAATGTTTGAGACTATTTCTAGAAGTATTTTTGCCCTCCAATCGCTTTGATTTATGTATGCCAAAAACCTGAAAACTCTTTTTGCCCAAGCTTCTTCTCTTTCTAGAAGCCACGCGCGATTATTTAATGCAATTTTGCACAAATTCTCATCTGCTATTTGAGTTTTAAATAAATATTTATATTTAATTATCTGCAATTTGAAAGGTGTGATTTTCTTTGCAGTTTGGTAGTCAGTTAGCAATATTAGCGCATCATGGCTAGCTCCTAGTAGTCTCTCATATGCTGAAAAAAATGGTTCGCTAGTGCAATAGTTTTCCGATGGCGACTTTATGCCGATATCTAAATCCGGTAAATCAACACCTCTTGCTGGATTAATTCGTAAATTTTCAACCCCTAAATCATTTAGTATGTGCTTTTCTAAAACAGCAACCAATAACATTTCAATCACACTTCCTACGGTTTTGCCATCCAAATTAGGAAGTGATTTATTGTTCTTTAAGTCTTCATACCAATGAGGTAATTTTTTGTCGCGTCCGAGCCGAGCCAAAACTGGCCCTATTGCGTCAAGACCTGATGCATTTAAAGCCTCATTTATTAGCGTAACAGTTGCGTCCAGTCGCTCTGCAAGGGCTTTTCTTAATGCTTCTTTACGTTCCATAATGCAAAAGCACTCCTTGTCTTTTTGCTCTTGGTATCGATTTTCGTAAAACCTTAAAATTTAATCTGCTCATAACCCATTTAACTATAGGCGCAGGGACTGCATTGCCGATTAGCGAATATTGATCATATACTGAAACTGCTTCACAGTGATTATCTGGAAACCCTTGAATTCTCGCATATTCAATATTTGTGAGTCTTCTATATTTGTTCCCAACCAGATATCTTTCATAATGCCTACTGGCTGTGGAGGTGAGGGTCGGGGCAACTCCATTGACGCCAAAAATGGTGTACCCCATCCTTGCCCCGCCACCTTGATTGCTAATAATTTCTACACCCTGTACCATCTTATTGACTGGAGTATTTTTATGAAGCCGACTTAGTGTAGATTCTGTAAAGTCAAATTCACTTGAAACATTATCTTGAAGTATAGAATTTAGGAAAACTGGTTTAGATTTGCTATCAAACCCATTAAGGTCTTTGCCCCAAAATCTGTGATTTGATGCAATGCCCCAGTTTGGAAACTTTTTTCCATGTTTTTCGATAAATTTCCAACTTTTACTATCAGACAAATCTTCAAGGTCAATAGGCTTTAATGAATTTAATTCACTTTCTATTGCTAGTTTTGTTGAAACTATTGATAATGATGAATTGCCGTTAATATTATAGTCATCTGCTTTTGTGCCAACTATAAATACTCTCTGTCTATTCTGAGGTAATCCAAAGTCCATAGCATTAAATAATCTCCATTCAATCGTATAATTTAAGTCTGTTAATGAAGAAAGTATTGTAGCGAAATGAAGTCCATCCTCCATTGTGAGAAGGCGTTTAACATTCTCTAAAATAAAGAAATCGGGAGTATTTAATTTTAAAACATCTACTATTTCTTGAAAAAGAGTGCCTCGAGGGTCTCTGATACCTTTTTTCATTCCTGCACTACTGAATGGTTGGCAGGGGAAACCTGCGGTCAATAGGTCGTGAGAAGGTATTTGTGTCTTTAAATTTCTAATATCGCCTTCTACTAACTCTCTATTTCCAAAACAAGATTTATAAACTTTGCAAGCCTTGGGCTCAATGTCGTTGGCCCAAATGGTTTTAAATCCCATAGAGTCTGCGGCTAAGCGGAAACCGCCAATACCTGCAAAGAGTTCTACTGTCTTCATGCTCTATTTCTCCGGTGGCGTTAGATGTCTGTCACTCTACTAAATTCAGAAAAAAATGTCTAATTGACAAAATTAAAATGACTCAATGGCGGCAGATTGGTAGGGAGTTGGTAGGGAGAATTGATCTCGGGTAAGGAAAAGGGGTTAAGCTGTTTGCGTAACCCCGTGATATTGATGAAGAGGCATAATTAGAAGGACGATTTTTAAAAATTGTTAGACAGTTGTTAGACGGAAACAGGTTTAGAAAAGAAAAAGGGGTTACGCCTATCGCGTAACCCCTTGATTTTGTTGGTGAGCCGTCGGAGCCGGATGTGGGAACGTGGGAGTTTTCGCTGAAAATTCAATCAAAGTCAGGGTGAAATGTTTTACTGGTCCACGGACGCCATTGATTCTTGAAATGCTTTTAATTTTTCCCTATGAGGTTCAAGCATCGCTTCAGGCAGTCTCACAAGAGCATGGTATAGCGGCACAGATTCAGGCGTAATTTCCGAAATCAAGCGTTCGACCACGATTGCATCGGTTTTTGCCAATTCTAACAACTGATTTTGAGCCCGATTAGAAACACGCCTGTCGTGGCGCAACTCGAATAGTTCCTTTGTCTGAAAGGCGTTTTTGGCAGTAATAGCCTTAAACAGGTCATCCCGAGGACTGGGGGGGACAATCCCTCCTTCCATAGGATAGGGTTTTTCGTGGGTTTTCCAATAATCGAAGGCGCGCCGCAATACTTCGGTGAAATTATCGGGAAGATTCATTTTTAGACAAATTTCCGCTGTTCCTGTCGCTAATGAGACATACGGTGAGAACAGACAGTTTTCGATGACGCAAAGCACACGTTCCGGCACTTCAACGGGGTACCATTCGGGGAGTTTCTTCAAAAGCGGCTCGCACATTCCAGTGGGTTTGGTTTCCAACCGGTTCAAAATTAAGTTCGGAGCTTCTTCGCCCCAGAGATTGTCCGCCAGCTGAGCTAAGTAATAAAGCGCGTTGTATCCTCCGGTCGCCAACACATCTTTGAGGATTTGGCACATACCATTCCCACCTGCGCCTGCTTCGATCATCTCCGCGGAAATATAGGAACAAGTGGACAAGGGATGGTTCAATGCCTCTACCAAAACTGAAGGATCATTACACTTATTCGCGGCTTTGCCCCAGTCGGGTTTGAAAGGAAAGCGCGGTCCTGAGAGGATAGAAAATAAATTTTCTGTTTCCAAACCTTTCTGCATTTGTTGTGCATCCACGATTACTCGTGCATTGTCAACCCCGCAAGCCAAGAGGGTCCACAGAAAGCAATACTGCATTGAATCATCCCATTCTCGTTCTATAACCTCATCGAACTCACCGGCTACTAGTTGCCCAATTTGGAGCGTTGAGATTACCTTAGCTAGACTAACTAGAGGTGCTTGTGTCAGTCGTGCTGTGACATTCTCGTAAGTTTTGCACGCTACGATAATCCTATCTAAAAACAGAATTTCATTTGCGGTCGATTTTTTGCGTTCTTCTGGGGAAGGGAATATGAACGAAAATCTAGTTGCCCAATCGTCAACCTCTAGTAATATGGCTCTAATATCAGGATCGGAACTTTTACGAAGAACCTCTCGCAATCGATCCCTCATAGAAATAGATATACTGTTGTTGTTAAAATGATGGACAATTTCGTTCTTTAATTCTTTAATAGAAGTTTTGGAGATAAGATACTCTGTGCCCTTGATTAGCATTATCTCGCGTAAATAGTGATAATCAAGTCTGTAAAGAGGTCTATTCCCCAACCAGAATGCAGAGCGATAATCCTTGAATGGCCGAAGAATATTACAATAATTTTCCCTCAGTTTCTGAAGATCAACATAAGTTTCCCCGGCGGAAAGTGCCAGTGCTAAACCTGCAAAACGCCGATATTCGTTTTCATCACGCTGCAAAGCTTGGGTAAGTGCCTTCACTGTGACGGGAAATCTACCTGCGACTGGAATCAAAGCCTCGGCGGCACTGAAAATATGCTCTCTAAGTTCGTCAGAAATACGCGGAGCGAGGTGCGCGATTATCCGGCACGCTGATTCTTCACCGGCGTCCTCTGCGACGGAAAATATTTGGGCGGCTAAAAGCGGGAAGATAGACTTTTTGTCCTCCGGGTTGTGAGCGTCCAACAAGATACGAATAAGTTTTGTCCCTAAACCCAACTGCGCGGCATTTAAGTAAACCTCTTTCCATGCCGGGTCTTCTTTTGTTTCCATAATCCATTTACGAAGACCTTGTTCGTTTAATTCGAGCAGGTACCTAGCCGCCAAGTATTCCCCAAAACCTAGATGAACAAATGTAGCCATCGTCCTGTCGGCCACATGGAGACGCTCGAAGAGGCGTCGCTCCTCCCACCAAGCAAAGGCCTTGGCTGCCTGAGATGCCGCATTAAGCGGCTTAATTTCCAGTTCATCAGCCATCGCAAGGCCCACTTTTTTTAGCAAGTCCGGATAGCTAATTGTCGGTTCATGGAGAAGAATCCAAGCAAAGCTTTCCGAAAATTTGTTTAACACTGCGAGATCCCGGCCATTTTCTGCTACAACCCTGTTGGCGACCTCGTGTTCTGCGATCATTGCGATTACGGATTGGTACAACAGTGCCTTACTATTCGGTATCGCCTTTCCCCCTGCTGCAAGGGCAACAACAAAAGTGAAAAGAAGAGGATTATTCCGAACGAAATCGAAGGTTTTGTCGCTGCTAAACACCTTGTCCATTCGGTTATAAACGTCTTTAGAAAAGACATGAAGCGATACGCCTTCGACAACGAAACGGGATAGAGGTCCGAGATAGGTTTGTTGTAGCTGAAAATGTCTCCATCCCGGAAGGGTTCCGGGGTTATGCCCCACAGGGCGGGTGGTGACAATAATTTTAGCTTTAGGATGTCCCTCCGCCCATGAACAGATCAATTGCGCGATTTGTTCTCTGCGTCCGGCGCACTCATCGAGCCCATCCAGCAGCAACAAGTCTAAATGTTCGCTAAGGAAGCCGATCTCAGTGGGCGTAAGTCCCGCGCTATCTGTTGCTTGGCGCGAAAGAGCCTCTTCAAAGTTTTCCCCCTGTTCTTCCATTCGCGCGAGCACTAGTGGAAGCTTGGCGAGCAAAACCTTGCTACCAAGCTTTGACTCACGGTGGGCGATTCGCCTCATCAATAGCGACTTCCCAGCCCCAGGACCTCCCACTGCAACCAGTTTTTGAAGCTGCACGCCAAGCCATTCTGCGTCGTATTCTGCTCTTCGCCCATTATCCGGGGAAGGTGACTTATGGTATCGCTGAATGATCTCTAGATTGTCACCAAAGGGCATTGACAAGTCCTCGGATTCCGAGGCCTCTAATTCAAGCCATAATTCCGAAACCGGCAGTGGTTTGTTGAAACCGGCAATGGTGTAGTTAGCTGTTGTGTCGGCTCTCCATTTACAATAGCGGGAATAAAGTTCTGAGGTCTTTTCTGGAGGTATGTCTTTTGCTGCGTCAATCGCAGCAAGGATGTTTGCAGACAACTCGCTAAAGGCAATTTCAATCCATTCTTTGGTGGGTAGTTTCAGTAGTTCTTGGTAAGTTTTATCATGTTTGTACAACTGTACCCAACCAAGCAAGAGGGGCTCGGCGGACATAGCCTTTATGATTAACTGGACCAGATCGTTGATGGCATCGACTATTTTTAGTTTAGGGATTCCTATGAGATGAAATTGCTTTTCGTAGGAGGAAGCAATGGCTTCCACATCAGGAAGCTCGCCATAGAGCAATTTTGAGAACTGCTCACCGGCGTGATTTTTGAGGAAATGTTCATCGAAAAGAGATTTGTATAGCTCTGAATGTTGCTCCTCGAATTTCAAAATGGCGCGATCAAAAGCGTTGGTGAATGCCACTTGTACTGGTTTGTTTTTTAAGCGTTTGGAAATTTGTCGTTTTGTCTCATCAACGGCGATGTTCAACAAAAACGTCAATAATGCTTTGCCGCCTTTTAGCAAAACCGTTTGTGTTGCCGGGTCAACCATAAATCTCTCAATCTTGTGGAGTTGATGGTCTGCCCCCCGATACGGTAACACGGGGGGCTCAAAATACATCCTCCTGAAAATCTGAGGCGAGGAGGCGAAATTCCTCCTCCCCCCTTTAGCACTCCGAGAATACTCTTCCTCATAAAATCCCGGCAAATATTTTCTGTTGACTCCTCGCTTGCGTGTGGCGTATGTATTACATGCGTACCACAAGTGGATCGAATTTTAGGAGGTTTGGCATGGGATGGATTTTAAAGCAGCACAAATTGCTCAAGGAACTGAGCGAGCAGTCAAGCGCTTCCGCGAAGCACATCAGCTTGCGACTTCCGGTTATAACTGCTGCGAAAATAAGCGCCCTCTGCGAGCTTTACCCAACAAGAACCAGAACGGAGGTTGTCTTAACCCTTCTGGAAAACTCACTCGATGAATACGGAAAGCTGCTGACGGAAAACGAGGAGAATGCAGAGTTGAGAAAAGCCTTTGAAAAGCTGGTGGACAAATACATTGCTCAGTACGAAAAGGAAGTTTCACCCCGCAAAGCATTTGTACCCGAAGACGAATGATCTGGTGACAAATGCTTTCGCCCACTCTACTTATTCACGGCCTTGATACCGTCCAGTGCGCTTATTGCATGGCGAAGACTGGCGAAAACCTGATCGACTTTCAGGCCCTTGCGGTTTTAAGGGAGGAAGCAAGGCAGTCCAAGAAGCGCGAGTCGGCGGCGATCCAGCTAGGAAGAGGCGAGTTTTTTTTAGCACCTCATGGCACCAAATCCGGTTATCCCTTCCTGATAACCAACGGCGATCTTAAAATCGAGTTCGGAGAGTTCAACAAGCCTAATTTTTTCGTCACCTTCTCAAGCCAAGCCCTCTGGCGTGAATCCGCGCCTTTCCTTCATCAAAAGTTTCTTTCATGGGCCGAGAGCGTTGGATACACGCAAGCCAAGCCCGAAAGCCTTTCCCGAATAGATTACTGTTTTGACTACTTCCTGCCTGTCATGGACTTTGACGAGGATTGCTTTAAAAGCAGATCGACGAAGGACGCTCAGTACAGGGAAAACGGAAAGGCCCAGACGTTCTCTTTTGGCCGTGGCGACATCGTGTTGCGCGTCTACGACAAAGTAGCCGAGATTGAGCAGCAAAGCGAAAAATCGTGGTTTTACGTCCTCTGGGAGAGAGATTCAGAGGTGTGGCGCATCGAGTGGCAGGTAAGAAGGCCGGTTCTTGAAAGATTCGAGATAAAGACCTTCAAGGACTTTGCCGAAAACTGCGGCGATCTACTCCGCTACCTCGCGGAAGATCACGACACCCTGAGAAAGCCCAATGACGATAAAAATACATCCCGCTGGCCGCTTCACCCTCTATGGGTAGACTTGCAGGAGAGAATCCGCGAATTGCCTCACATGGGCATTTTGAAAGTGTACGGCGAACAGGCGGCGCTAAAGGATAGGGAAAACCGGATTGCGCAGAGCGTTTACGGCTACCTAAAGAGGCTTGCCGCAATCAAGTGCGTCCAGCGAGGCAAAGAGCACATGAGCGCCGAGGACGCATTAAGAGAACTATTTAACGGCGTCAAAAGACACCACGATCCGCTTACATGGAAATTCGACGTTGAAAAGCGGATAACGGAAATAAGGCTAGGACAATGGTAAGGCGGGAAGAGATCGACAAAGCGGTAAAAACCGCGCTGTCAAAGGTTCTCGCCTACGGGGAAATGTGTCTGCGTCCTGCGCAATTTCATGCGTACCGCAAACAAGTCCTCGATGCCTTCGGTCGCAAGGGTTTAGCAAATGAACTCGATATGATTTTCAAAAGCGGCTGTAACAAGGCACTGGAAAGGATCGGGCCGGAATATTCAGAGCAAGGGAAGGGGGCTGGCATGAGTGAGTCATGTCAAAAACGAAAAAAGTGATAGCCTGACCGTATCAGTCCAATTCAGGGAAATAAATTCGGCTGAGGAGATGCAAATCCTTGACGCTCATTGGCCGGAAATACTGGCGGCTATGTACCAGATCATGAACGAAGAAGGGTAAAAAATGATCGTCGCAATTTACGCTCGCGTCTCGACAACAAAACAGGCGGATATGAATCTTTCTATCCCCGATCAGTTAAAGCAGATGCGGAAATGGTGTGAAGAAAACGGTCATTTTATCGCAAAGGAATACATAGAACCGGGCGCTTCGGCAACTGACGACAAGCGCCCGGTTTTCACGGAAATGATTGATGAAGCGTGTCAAAAACCACCTCCTTTTGAAGCGATTTTAGTCCACAGTTTTTCCCGCTTTTTCCGAAACTCCCTTGAATCGAGTTTTTATGAATTAAAGCTGAAAAAAGCAGGTGTTTCGGTAGTCTCCACCACGCAGCCATCCGGCGACGACGACAGCGGTTTTTTATCCAGAGGTTTTTATAAAATCCTCGATGAATTTTTTAGCCGGGAAAACTCGAAACACACTTCCAGAGGCATGAGAGAAAATGCAAGGCAGGGTTTTTTTAACGGCAATAAGCCTCTTTTCGGATACCGAAAAAAGCCCGTGGATGGAGGTGCTAAAAACCGTCAAAAATACGTGCTAGAACCCGATCCTATTGAAGCGCAAATAATCAAAAAAATATTCGAGTGCTACACTTCCGGGAAATTCAGCGGAATCAAGGAAATTGCGACCTTTTTAAACTCAAAAAACATGACGCGAAGATGCGAGAAATGGTCTGGACAGACAGTTTTACAGGTGCTTTCAAATAAAGCATATTTAGGCGAATACTTTTTCAATAAAAGGCATGGAAAAACCGGCAAATTACGGCCTGAAAACGAGTGGATAAAAGTCGCTTTGGAGCCGATTATCGACGCTGAATTATTTCAAAAAGCGGAGAAAATGCGCAAAAAACGCGCTCCAAAAACCATCAATCCGAGTATCGTAAGTTCTCCAATACTTTTAACAGGGCTTTTGAAGTGCGGTACTTGCGGTTCTTCCATGACCACAAGCACCGGAAGAAGCGGGAAATATAAATATTACAAATGCAGCCGAAAGACTCGTATAAACGCAAAAGCCTGTGATTCTTCCGCCGTACCGATGGAAAAACTTGACGCGCTTATTTTGGATGCGCTTTCGGAGCGTGTTTTTACCCCTGAAAAAGTCAAAAATATTCTTACGGCGCAAAAGAAAAACGGCGAAAAAGCCAGCGGAAAATTAAGCGGCGCAATCCAGCAATTAAAAAACGAATTAAAGAAGCTGGAAGAGGCGAAAAATCGGCTTTACGAGGCGGTTGAATCTGGTTTTATGCCTCTCGATAATTCGCTCCGTGAACGCTTGCGCTTTCACGACAATAAGAAGCAAGAGCTTCTTTCGGAAATGGCGTCTTTAAGACAAAAATCGGAAATGCCCCTGAGCAAGCTAACCACTTCCGAAATCACGGCTTTTTGCGCCGCAATCCGGAGGTGTTTGCACGACATTAGGAGTCTTGCAAAAAGCTACCTGCAACTACTCGTGGATGAAATCAGAATCGAGGGAAACACGGCTGTCATGTGCGGGAGCAATGCGGCGCTTGGTGAGCTTGTGGCAAAAAAGAAACTGGGTACCTCGCTTGATATGTGCGAAGTACCCAGTTTTAAACGTCGTGGTGAGCCGTGTTGGGATTGAACCAACGACCACCTAATTAAAAGTCAGGTGCTCTACCATCTG